>NZ_JBFAMR010000086.1:0-31321 GCF_040656595.1 Actinoplanes sp. NPDC049802 | reverse complement strand
TGGACGGAATGGCGGGCGAGTCCCCGTCCGGGGAGACGGGACACGGATTTCGGCTATCTGTGTTCCGCAGACGTGACACCCGCAACGGGTGTCGTCACACCCGCTACGGGTGTCACGTTCTCCGAGCGCACATCGCTCTGCACGCCGGCCCTCCGACCACCGGACGGCAGGGCGGCAGGCGGCAGGGTGGCAGGGCGCCGGGGTGGCGAGGTGGCGGGGTGGCGGGGCGGCGGGGTGGCAGGGCGGCAGGCGGCAGGCGGCAGGGTGGCGGGGCGCCGGGGTGGCAGGGCGGCGGGGTGGCGGGGTGGCGGGGTGCCAGGGTGCCAGGGTGGCAGGGCGGTGGGGCGGTGGGGCGGTGGGGTGGCAGGGCGGTGGGGTGGCAGGGTGCCAGGGCGTACCCTCGGTGCGCTGTGGGCGCCCGCCCGGCGGGCAGATGGGGCCGTGCGATTCGGCGCGCGCAGGGCCCTGCGCGGTCGCTCACGAGTGTCACAGCGCGCCGTCGGTGCGCTGTGCGCCATCGCCCCGCCCACCCGGCGGGCGTGCAGGCGGGTGGGCGGGGCGGGCGATTTGGCCAGCAGGGTCAGCGTTCAGCGCCAGCCGTGTGGTCCTGGCTGGTCAGGGCCGACCCAGCCCAAAATCGCTGGTCTTGCCTGCCGGCCGGGTGGGCGCGGACAGCGCATCGACTGTGCGTCCCGACCACCGCTGGGACGCTCGCGAGCGATCATGCAGAGCGCTATGGCCGTGCCGGCCGGCGCGTTCGGGCCTGGGGACGGCGCGGGAGAAGCAAATGGCCGGCAGGGATGTCAGGGCTGTCTCGGACGGTTTGAGAGAGCGCCCACGACCAGCCGAACAAGATCGCCACCTGCGAGTGGGCACACCCGCTTCTTTCTCGGGGTGAGCGGCCGGAGGCCGCGCCGATGCGGGTGGACCGGATGCGGGCGCTACGGCCTTGCGCCGCGGTGAGGCCGCGGGCTGCGGACGGGACGGTGCGGGTGCTTCTGTGGACGTCCTCACGCGTACCGGGAAATGGTCTGATCCTGGGTTTGGTGTGCGGGATCACGCGGCGCGGGTGAGACTCCGGATCGTTAGGAGCAGGGCGCGGGAAACGCGTTCGGTGGGGAGAAAGGGAGGCGTGATGTCCCACGGTGATCTGGTGCCGGCTCGTGAAGGGACCCCGGCGCGGGTGCGGATCGCCGTATGGCTGGGCGCGCGCAGCCCGGGCGCGCTGCGCATGACGCTCGGGCTGATCCTGATGATGTTCGGGATGCTGAAATTCGTTCCCGGGGCGTCGCCGGCCGAGGCGCTGGTGATGCGGACCGTGGACCTGCTGACCTTCGGGCTGATCGGCGGGCGTGCCGCCGTCGTCGGCACCGCCCTGGTCGAGGTGGCGATCGGGCTGGTGCTGATCAGCGGCATCGCGCTGCGGGCCGGGCTGGCGCTGCTGCTGCCCGTGCTGGCCGGCATGATGTCGCCGCTCGTGCTCTTCCCGGCCGACCTGTTCCCGGGGTTCCGGCCGACGCTGGAGGCGCAGTACATCATCAAGGACATCGTGTTCGTGGCCGCCGCGGGCGTGCTGATCGCGCATTCGCTCGGGGCCCGGCTCGTGCTTCCCGGACGGCGCTGAACTCGAAACCGGCCCCCGGCGTAGACGGCAGCGAGACGTCACGCCGGGAGGTGCGCGATGGGGCTGTACGGGGACCCGGACGAACTCGACCGGCCGGCCGCCCGGCTTCGGGAGAACGCCGCACGAATCCGCGACGAGGCGGCCACCCACGAAGCGCGCGGGCACGCCACCGCGTGGGTGCCGGACGGGGCGGTCGCCTACCGGGAGCGGCTCAGCCGCGACCGGGCCGAGGTGGAGCGACAGGCCGTCGAGATCGGACATGCGGCCGCTCTGCTCGGCGAGCACGCCGCGAGCGTGCGGCAGATGCCCTGCTCGCCCGCGGCAGCGACGACCTGGCCCTCACCCTCGGCCAGGTCACGCTGGAATGCCACGCCCTCGCGGCCGACCCGGACGTGCTGGCCTCGGCGGTGCTGTCACCGGTGACCGCGGCCCGGGTCGAGGCCCCCTCGTCGAGGCGCTCGACGGGCCGGGCGGGCTGAGCGGCCAGGCCACTACCCCCGCGTGCCGCCGCCAGTGTGATGATCAAGGCGAGCGCGGATGTCGCGACGGTCACCGACGAGGTGCTGTGGGCCGGCGAACTCGAGCCCCTGCGGTCGGTGACCGTCACCGTCTGGGACGAGGCCGACAACCAGCGCAACGAGACCCGGCGCCTCGACTTTTCGGACCGGGCGACGAGGGCCGACCTGGAGGGAAGGTACGGGCCGCGGCCCGTCTAGGCATCATTCGTCACTACTGAGGGTTTTCTTCCCGTCACGCCCCGGAAAGACTGGCCGTGACTATTGAAGGAGGCGCGCCATGGGCAACAGAGCCGTTGTCTACCAGGGCCCCGGACGGGTCGAGGTGTGCGACATCGACTACCCCGGGTACGAGATCAAGGACGGCCCGGGGGTCAACAAGGAGAACGTGGGCCGCCGCACACCGCACGGAGCGATCCTGAAGACCGTGGTCAGCAACATCTGCGGCAGCGACCAGCACATGGTTCGCGGCCGGACCACCGCGCCCGAAGGCCTGGTCCTCGGGCACGAGATCACCGGTGAGGTGGTGGATGTCGGGCCCGATGTGGAGTACGTCCGGGTCGGCGACATCGTGTCGGTGCCGTTCAACATCTCCTGTGGTCGATGTCGCAACTGCAAGGAGCGCAAGACCGGCGTGTGTCTCAACGTCAACCCGGACCGGCCCGGATCGGCGTACGGCTACGTCGACATGGGTGGCTGGGTGGGCGGCCAGGCGGAGTACGTGATGGTTCCGTACGCCGACTGGAACCTGCTTCGCTTCCCCGACCGTGACCAGGCGATGGAGAAGATCCTCGACCTGGCGATGCTCAGCGACATCTTCCCGACCGGCTACCACGGCTGTGTGAGCGCGGGCGTGACCACCGGCTCCACCGTCTACATCGCCGGCGCCGGACCGGTCGGGCTGGCCGCCGCCACGTCGGCGTTCCTGCTCGGGGCGGCGGTCGTCATCGTCGGCGACCTCAACGACGAGCGGCTCGCCCAGGCCCGTGGCTTCGGCTGCGAGACGATCAACGTGGCGCACGGCGATCCGGTCGATCAGGTGCAGCAGATCCTCGGGCGGGCGGCTCCCGCGATCGGGCAGCCGCTGGTCGACTCGGCCGTCGACGCGGTCGGTTTCGAGGCCCGGGGGCACGGGCGGGACTCGTCGACCGAGATGCCGGCGACCGTGCTCAACTCGTTGATGGATCTGACCCGGGCTGGCGGCGCGATCGGCGTACCGGGACTGTATGTGACCGGCGACCCCGGAGGGGTCGATGAGGCCGCGAAGGTGGGCTCGTTGTCGTTGCGGCTCGGTCTGGGCTGGGCGAAGTCGCATTCGTTCGTCACCGGACAGTGCCCGGTGATGAAGTACAACCATCAGCTCATGATGGCGATCCTGCACGACCGGGTGCGGATCGCGCGCAACGTCAACGCCACGCCGATCCCGATGGACGAGGCTCCGCGGGGATACCGGGAGTTCGATCAGGGGGCGGCCCGCAAGTACGTGCTGGACCCGCACGGCGTGCTTTCTTGACGGGTGGTGATCGTCAGGCTCGGCGGTCATCGAACGCCTTGTCGTCGGCCGGGTGCATCCGGCCCAGGTCGGTGATCCTCCGCTGACAGCCGGTCGCGCTGCTGGGAACCGTCCGCTGGACGGCCTCCGGCAGCGCGATCTCTTCCTGGTCGGGCCGGGCGAGTGTGCCTCGAGATGGTTGTGCGGTCACCGGTCCGCGTAGGTGAACGGCACCGTGCCGGACGGGTTTCGCGCGTCCGGCACGACTCTTGCCTCTTCGGAAAGAGTAGGTGTATCTTTCCCTGTAGGAAACAGTTGCCTACGGGGAAGGTGTCAGACATGGATGTCGACGAGGCGTCGAAGGCCCTGGCCGAGATGCGTAAGCGCCAGGAGCAGACGCTGCGGCGGGGAAACCCACGCAAGCTGCCGGGCTGGTTCATCTACGGCATGGCGGCGTCGCTCACGCTCGTCTGGTCCAGTGGGGATCTGAGCGGCTGGGCGGCCCTCGCGGTGATCGCCGCCGGGCTCGGCACGACGTTCCTGCTGGCCCGGCGCCTGGAGCGGGTCACCGGCGTGCGGGTGCGCGGCCGTGAGCTGCGGATGATGCCGCTGGTGCTGCTCACCGGCGCCATGGTGGTCACCGCCATCCTGGTCGGCTCGGTGCTGCGGCTGTTCGACGTTCCGGCGGACAGCACCCTCGCCGGGCTGGCGTCGGCGGTCGTCTGGATCGCGGGAGTGGGCCGGGCCCAGGCGGCCGCGGCAACACCACGGGAGCGAGCATGAGCGGGGGCCGACCAGAGGGCTTCAACGAGCTGCTGCATTTTCCGGTCCGGCTGTCCATCGTGTCGCTGCTCGCTCCGGCGGTGCACGTCGAGTTCAGTTATCTGCGGGAGGCGACCGGGCTCAGCGACTCGGCGCTGAGCAAGCAGCTGACCAGCCTTCAGGAGGCGGGCTACGTGGAGGTCCGCCGCACCGGGCGCCGGGCCACCGCCCGGCTCACCACCGAGGGCCGCCGGGCACTGAACGAGCACGCCGCCGCGCTGCGCGCCCTGCTCGGTGCCGCCCTCGACGAGGCCCCACCGGACGGGGCGCTTCAGAAATAGACGTCCTCGTGGGACTTCTCGTAGTCGCGGATCTCGGTGTGCCGGCCCGTGGTGACCAGGTGGGCCCAGGCGGGGTTGCCGAGCAGGATCCGGCCCACGGCGACCAGGTCGAACTCGCCGGCGCCCAGGCCTTCGACAAGGCGCGACATCTGGGGGAAATCTCTGGTCAGGCCGACCGAGCCGACGGTGATCGACGGGAGACCGGTCAGCTTCCTGGCCCAGCCGGCCAGGTTGAGCGGGGAGCCGGGGAAGGCCGGTTCCCAGAAGCGGCGCTGGGAGGCGTGGAAGGCGTCGGCGCCGGCGTCCGCGAGGACCGTGAGGATCTCGGCCAGCTCGGCGGGAGAACCGGCGATACGGGCCTGGTAGTCGCGTTCTTTGAACTGTGAAAAGCGGACAATGACCGGCATGGTGGACGGCAGTTCGGCGCGGACCGCGCGGATCACCTCGGCCGGAAAGGCGGCACGCCGGGCGGGAGACCCGCCGAAGGCGTCGGTGCGGTGGTTGGTGGCCGGCCAGAGGAACTCGTCGAGCAGGTAACCGTGGGCGCCGTGGATCTCGACGGCGTCGAAACCGGCGCGGGCCGCCACCCGGGCCGACGCGGCGAACGCGGCCACGACGGTGTCGATGTCGGCGGTGGTCATGGTGTGGCCGCCGATGCCGGACGGGGTCCAGGCCTCGACGCCGTCGACCGGGCGGCGCTCGCTGCCGAGATGCCAGAGCTGCGTGGCGATCCGGCCGCCCGCGGCGTGGACCGCCGCGGTGACGCCGCGCCAGCCGTCCTCCGCCGGGCCCGCCGTCATGCGCGGCACCGTGGTCTCATGGCTCGCGCTCGGATGGCCGACCAGGGTGCCTTCGGTGACGATCAGGCCGACATCGTTCTGGGCCCGGCGGCGGTAGTAGTCGGCGACCTCCGCGGTGGGCACCCCACCGGGAGAGCGGAAACGGGTCATCGGCGCCATCACGAAACGGTTGGGCAGGTCCAGCCCGGCGAACCGGAACGGGGTGGTCAGAGCGGGCGCGGCTGTGAAGGGCGTGGCCGCCGAGATGGGCGCGACGGCGACGCGTGCGGAGGTGGGCGCGGCGGCCGGGGTGACGGCGGCGGTCAGAGCGGGTGAGGCGGTTGTGGTGGTCATGGCGTCACGCTAAAACTTGACACTGATGTCAGGGTCAAGCGTTGTGAGCCGGGAGACAGTGATGCGGATCGGGGAACTCAGCGCCGCGACCGGCGCGAGCGCGCGGTCGCTGCGCTACTACGAGGAACAGGGCCTGCTCAGCAGCGAGCGGGGTACGGGCGGACAGCGGCACTATGCGCCGCCGGCGACCGAGCGGGTCGAGCTGATCCGGACGCTGCTCGCCGCCGGCCTGTCCACCGCCACCATCCGGGACGTGCTGCCCTGCGTGGCCGACGAGGCCATCCGGACGCCGTGGCTGGCGGCCCGGCTCGGCGAGGAGCTGCGCCGGGTGGAGAAGCAGATGGCCGAGTTGCGCCGCACCCGGGACATCCTGGCCGGTCTGGTGGATCGTTACGCCGTCAGCGAGCAGGAGCGGCGGTGACCGGACCACGGCCGGCGATCCGGGCGAGGACGATCCGGTCGATCTCGGTGTAGGGCTGCTTGGTGCCGGGCAGGGCGTCGGCCAGCGTTCGCACGGTCAGCGTCGTCGTCTGACCTGGTGCGGCGGGGACCACGTCGATCGCCAGGAAGGCGTAGGCGTCGTAGCGGACCTGGGACCAGTCGATGGCTTCGGGCACCCGTACCCCGGCTTTCTGCCCGGCCTTGCCGATCACCGTCGTGGCGCCGGACCAGAGATAGCTGTTGGCGACGCTGACGGTGTTGTTCTCCGGATTCTTCGGACGGTAACCGCGGTAGCGTTCGCCTTCGGGGAGCTTGCGGGCACCGGACGGTTTCACCCCGGGCGGGGCGGGGGCCTCGGGGCCGGGCGCCGGGCGGAACGGGTAGCGCGGCCGGCCGCCGGAGCCGGCGCAGATGTAGGTGACACCGTCGTCGGCCGGGCGGATGGTGGCGCCGTCCGGGGCGGAGCGGGTCTTGCGGCCGAAGCGGATCGGGTCGGTGCGCTCGAACTGGTGGTTGTGACCCTGGATGGCCAGGTCCACCCGGTATCTCGAGAACAGCGGGTCGAGGG
Organism: Actinoplanes sp. NPDC049802; assembly: GCF_040656595.1. Lineage (NCBI taxonomy): Bacteria > Bacillati > Actinomycetota > Actinomycetes > Micromonosporales > Micromonosporaceae > Actinoplanes > Actinoplanes sp. NPDC049802. The sequence continues at coordinate 24,445 of NZ_JBFAMR010000086.1, read as the reverse complement.
CGTCGCGGACGCCGCCGTCGGAGGCGTGGTTGTTCGACGTCGCGTAGGCGCACTGGTGGAAGAACGCGACGATGAAGTCGACCGCGGTCCCGGATCGCCATTCCCGCAGCACCGACTCCACCCAGCGCACCTGCCGGCCGCCCGAGTATCCGGTGTTGGTCTGCAACTCGGCGGACAGGTCGTTCGCGTCGACGGCCAGGAAGCCGACGTTGCCGTAGACGAACCGGTACGCCGACGGGCAGGATTTGGGGCCGTTGCCGGGCAGGTCGAGCCGGGCGAGGTGGCCGCCGTAACCGTGGTTGCCGTGGATCGGCTCCATGTCGTGGTTGCCGGTGGTGAACATCCACGGGACGTAGGCGGCCAGCGGCTCGATCTGGTCGAAGAACACGTCCCAGACGTACGGGTTGAACATGTTCCGGCCGGGCGGCGCCGTGCGGGACATGGCCATGCTGTCGTCGGCGGGCAGGCCGCTGCCGCTCGGGTTGGCGTAGCAGATGTCCCCGGCGAGCAGCGCGAAAACCGGTCGCTGGGTGCGCATCAGGTTGACCTGGGTGAGCGCCGGCCACGGGTCGGAGCCGCGGGCCCCCGCCACCGGGTCGGTGCTCAGGTAGGAGTTGTTGTCGAAGACGCCGGACGGCCAGGTGCCACCGGCGCGGCGGACCACGGCCGGCTGCTGATGCCAGGAGTGGCGTGGATCGGTCGGCGCGGTGTGCGTGCCGACGTCGGCGAAGGCGGTGAACGTGAACGGCGCGGTCACCGGGCCGGGCGCGGCGGTGAAGTGCGCGTCCCCGGTCACGGTGCCGTCGGAGAGCCTGATCCGGTAATGGTGCACGGCGCCCGGTGTCAGCCGGTCCATCACCGCCTTGACGTAGAACTGGCTGCACACCGGGCCGCCGATGATCGCGTCGCGGCCGGTCAGATGCCGGATCTCGGCGTCGAATCGGGTCCCGTAGTCGCCCGGCGCGGTCCCCACCTCGACGATCGCGCGCAACCCGGCCGGCAGGCCACCGGTGCGGCTCACGAGTTGCGCGGTGACCGCCATCGCCTTCCGCGGCACGCCGTCCGGGCCGGGCACGAACGACAGGTGACGGCCGGAGAGCACCACCCCGCCGGTCCCGGCCGTGCCGCCGGCGGCGGCGAAAGCCGCGCCGGCCAGCCGGTACTGGGCGTACACCAGACCGCCGCCGGCCAGGACGGCCCGCATCGCGGACCGCCGGCTGACCCGGGACCGGGCCAGAAGCCGGTCGTTCAGCTCGGTGTACTCGTCGATCGTCTCGGGACCCATGCCCGATATAGTGTCAAATCTAGCGGTACGGGGGAAACCTTCCCGCCATGAGTTCCGGCGTGGGTGTCCCGGCGAGCTTCTCGAAGGCGATCGGGTCCGTCACCACCCGCCAGGTGAAGAAGTCCTGCCGCCCCGCCGCGAAAGCCGCCTTGTAACGGAACAGCGAGTCGTCCGAACCGCCCACCCCACCGCCGAGGTGGTGGACCAGGTTGCCGTGCTCCCGGCCCCACCGCCGCACCTCGTGGTAGAGCAGTTTGTCCGCCCACCAGATCTGCCCGTCCCGGGTGGACTGCAGATGGGTGTGCATGATCCGCCGGTAGGCGAAGAACAGATTGCCGCCGAGCACCTCGCCGTCACGCAGCGCCACCGCGAGGTGGATGTGCCCGTCGAGCGCCTCCCGCAACCGGTGGAAGTGGTCGGCGCCGAAGAAGTAGAACGCGGTGGCCCCGACCCGCCGCATGGTGGCGTGGTAGGTCTCCACCCACGCGTCCAGCAGCCCCCAGTCGTCGACGGCGACCTCCACCCCGGCCCGCCGCGCCTTGTTGATCTGGTTGCGGTGGGTGCGGTGGGTCTCCTGCCACAGCCGCTCGGGGCTGAGCGCGAGATCCACCGAGACGGTCTCCCCGTGGTGCACCACCGTCCCGGTCCCGGCCAGGGCGGCCGCCGGGGACGGCAGCAGCGGGTGCAGCCGGGCGAAGACGCTGACCACGTCGTTCGTGCGCAGCAGACCGGCCATCGCCTGAGCGGCCCGCTCCCAGAACCCGGTGTCCGACGGTGGCACATCACTGACCGGGCCGGGGTAGCCGTACGGGGAGACGGCGTCCCGCAGCCCGGTGCCCGGAACGTCCCGCAGCACCAGGGGGAGCAGGAACACCTGGCCCATCTCGTCGTACCGGAACGCGATCGGTGTGCCCCCGGAGAGCCGCGCGTCCAGCGTCACGTACGCGGGCAGGTGGTAGACGTCGTGGTGCACGCGCCGGAGCGCGTCCGTCCACGCCGCGTCGCCGGGTCGCAGCAGGGCTCCTTCGGCCATCGGTCATCCCTCCACTGAGGTGTCACGCCGTATTGGGTATCGCCTGCCCCGCCGCCACGGAGTGGGTCGTATGAGGGCGGCGCCGGGCCCGGCTCCACCGGCGGGCGCTCAACGTCCACCGCAGCAGCGTCCGGGGGATCGTGCTCTGCGTCGCCATGTGCAGCAGGTACCGCCACGTCGGATATTCGCCGCGCCGGTTCGACAGGGCGTACGAGAATCGCCGGGCCGGCAGATGCGCGTACTCCGGCATCCGCTCGAACCAGGCGCTGCTGGCCCGGGCCGCCTTCTGCAGCGGCGCGAGCGCCGCCTTGCGCCGATGCTCGTACCGTTCCAGCGCCACCGGCAGATCGTCGCCGGAGGCGACCGCGTCGGCCAGGGCCATCGCGTCCTGCATGGCCAGCTTGGTTCCGGAGCCGATCGCGAAGTGGGTGGTGTGCGCCGAGTCGCCCATCAGCACCACGTTGCCGTGGTCCCAGCGCTGCGCGGTGACCCGCCGGAAGTTGAGCCAGCCGGCGCCGCCCGCGTCGGCGCGCTGGTCGATCAGTTCGGCGCCGTCCAGGTGCTTCGCGAAGATCTCCGCCAGCCGGGCCGCCCCGGCACGCCCGTCCATGCGGTCGAAACCCAGCCCCGCCCACGTCCGCGGGGTGCACTCCACGATGAACGTGCTGGTGTGCGAGTCGAACGGGTACGCGTGGAACCAGATCCACCCGGCCTCGGTCTCCTCGAACCCGAAGGTGAACGTGTCGAACACCTTCGGCGTCCCCAGCCAGATGTACTTGTTCCTGGCGACCTCCACCTCGGCGCCGAAGTGTTCGGCGTGCGACTCCCGGATCCGGCTGCGGGCTCCGTCGCACGCCACGATCAGGTCGGACGGCGGCAGGTCGGCGAGGTCGGCGAGCTCGTCCGACCAGCGGATGTCCACGCCCAGTTCGGTGGCCCGTTCGGCGAGGATCTCCAGCAGCCGGTGACGGCCCAGGCTGAACCCGTACCCGGCCAGGTGGGTGTCCGGTTTGCCGGTGGCCCGCACCTCGTACTCGTCCCACTTGTAGGCGGCGTCCCAGATCCGTTCGGCGCTTACCGGGTCGTACCGGAACAGGTCGTCGAGCAGGTCGTCCCAGAACACGACACCCCAGCCCCAGGTGACCCCGGCCGGGTTGCGTTCCAGCACGGTGACGTCGTGGCCCGGGTCCGCGAGCTTCGCCAGCGTCGCGAAGTACAGGCCGGCGGGACCGCCGCCGACACAGGTGATCCGCATGGCGTGCTCCTCAGCGGTAGGACGGGAAGGTGGTCGTCAGGTCGGCCGGGTCGGCGCCGGGCCGGCGCTCGCGCACCAGCCGCTCGTACGCGACCGGGTCGGCGACCACGCGCCAGGTGTGGAACGCGTGCCGGCTGGGCGAGAACCCGGCCTTGTAGGAGAACAGCGAGTCGTTGGCGCCGCCCTTGCCCCCGCCCAGGTGGAAGATCCGGTCGCCGCGCTGCCGGCACCAGCGGCGCACCGAGTCGTAGAGCAGTTCGTCGGCGTACCGTTTGGGCGCCCGCCGGGTGGAGGAGACGTATCCGGTGGCGATCCCGTCGTACGAGAAGAAGGTGTTGCCGCCCACCACCTCGCCGTCCTCGCACGCCACCACCAGATGCATCCGGTCGCCGACCGCGTCGTGCAGCGCCGTCAGGTGCTCGACGGTGAAGAAGTAGTACGAGGTGGCGCCGACCCGCCGCATGTTGTCGTGGTAGACGTCCACCCACTCGCCCAGCCGGCTCCAGTCGTCGAAGACGATCTCGGTGCCCGCGCGTTTCGCCCGGTTGATGTGGTTGCGGTGGTCACTGCGGGTCTGCTTCCACATCTCCTCCTCGGAGACGGTCAGATCCATCGAGACGGTCTCGCCGTGGTGCACCAGGCCGCCGTGCGCGGAGAGGACCGGCGCGGGCGCCTCGAACAGCGGGTGCATCCGGATGAACGCCGAGACGATGCCCTCGTCCCGCAACGTCCGGACGAACGCCTCGCACGCCTCCGCCCAGAACGCGGAGTCGCCGTGGCCGACCGGGCCGGGGTAGCCGTACGGGGAGATCGCGTCCCGCAGCCCGGAGTCCGGGACGTCCCGCAGGATCAGCGGGATCAGCAGCCGCCGGCCGTTCCTCTCGTAGTGGAACGCGGCCGGCGCCCCGCCGTAGAGCCGGGCGTCCAGGACCACGTAGTCCGGCACGTGGTACATGTCGTGCCCGACGTGCTGGAGCGTCTCCTTCCACTCGCGGGCCGCCGGATCCAGCAGCGATGCCGTCATGTCGCTTTGTCTCCTTCCGGCGCTCAGGACCGCAGAAGCCGGGCGTTGAGCGCCATGTTCGCGGCGAACTGATCGTTCACCACCTGGTGGTTCTCCAGCCGCAGTTGCACGGCCGGGTCGTAGCGGCCCAGCTTCACGAAGCCGTCGGCGAACCAGCCGTTGTCGGAGCCGGTGCCGTCCACGTACGCGTGATAGGTCGTCCCGCCCGGCCAGATCACCTTGGTCAGCAGGGCGGAGAACGCGGCCATGTCGGCGTCCGACCAGCCTTGGCCACGGTCGTGGGCCTCCACGACGTACGTGACGACGCCGTTGGCGTGGCCGACGTCCTGCCCGGGCCGTTTCGCCGAGTCCCACACGTCGTTCCAGAACCAGGCGGTCGGCTCGGCCGGGTTGCGCCGCAACTGGCCGCGCAACTGGGTGCTGATGTGGTCGACCACCGTGTTGCAGCGCGCCTTGCGGGCCTGGTCGGTGGAGAGGTGGGCGAGGTTCATCGCGATCAGCGCCCAGTGCGACGCCATGTGCGTACGCTCGCGGTAGATGTTGTCCCTGGTCCCGCGGGTGTGCCACTTGTCGAGGATGTTCGTCTCGGCGAAGGCGAGCAGCCGGTCGTAGCGGGCCCGGTAACCGGCGTCGGTCATGTCCCGCATGGCGACGAGCAGGTTGGTGCCGTACCGCCACAGGTACGACTCGTAGAGCGGCACCTCGTCGCCGCCGCCACCGGCGCGGCTGGACGCCCAGCCCTGGTAGCCGTCCCGGAACGAGCTGTTGCGCAGTGACTTCGACGGCGCGGCCGAGGCCACCACGTTCTCCAGGAACGTCAGGCCGCGGTCCAGGTAGCGGCGGTCGCCGGTGGCCCGGAACATCGCGGTGCACGAGTCGATGTCGTAGGCCAGGTCGTAGTGGTCCCGGCTGTCCTTGGACCGGCTCAGCGGAAGCCCGTTGCGGTAGGCGAAGTCCCAGCTGCGCAGGTAGACCCCGGTCCAGTACGCCACCGTCTTGATCTTGAGAGCCTCCTGGGCGGAGGGCGGCGGGGCCGGGACCGGGTCGCGCACGTCCGGCACGTCGTCGCCCGCGGCCCGGACCAGGTGCAATCCGGCCGCGCCGGCGACCACCGCCCCGCCGATGGAGGCCGCCAGCAGAGTCCGCCGCCTCATCGGGCCACCACCGCCAAGGGTTTCGATTCCGAGAAGGTGGGGACCAGCGCGGCCGCGGCCGCCATCGCCGCGAAGATCCACGCCAGCCGCGAGTCGTAGTAGTCGCCGGAGAACAGGCCGCTGAGCGCCACGAAGACGGCCGACGCCACGGCCAGGCCGGTGAGCTGGGGACGGTGCCCGCCACCCCGGACGACCCGGGTCCACAGCAGCACCGACACGGTGAGCAGGCCCAGCCCGGCCAGCCCGCCCTCGGCGGCGACCGCGAGCACGTAGTTGTGCGGGTATTCGACGGCCTGGTTGACGCCGATCAGGCCGTAGAACCCGTCGAGACCGGCGCCGCCGATCGGATGGTCGGCGAAGAGGCGGACCGCGGCCATCCAGATGTCGGTCCGTCCGGAGAGATATTGTTCCTGCACGGTCTGTTCAACGAACCGCTCCTGGAACAGGTCGGTGAACTCGGGCGGGGCCAGCGCCGCGATCAGGCCCACCGCCACCAGCGACACCACCCCGGCCGCCGCGACGCCGGCGGCGCTCAGCCGGTGCCGCAGCTTGAGCAGCGCGGCGAAACCGACGACCGCGCCGGCCACCAGCGTCCCGCGCGAGCCGGACAGCACGGTGGCCAGCAGGAAGAGCGGGATGAACAGCAGCGGCAGCTTCCGGCCGGTCAGCATGAACAACGCGATCGCGCTGATCACGCCGAGCACCTCGATCCGGGCGAACACGTTCGGCCCGCCGCCGAACGCCGAGTAGCGGCCCTGCTCGCCGGGCCCGCTGATGAAGATCGCGGCCAGCGCGTAGACGACCGCGGCCACGAAGAACAGCTGGAAGGTGAACCGGATGACGGTCTCCGGGTCGCCGATCGTGTACTGGTGACTCGCCACCAGCAGCACGCCCAGCAGCACCAGGTCCAGCACCTGCGGCCCGACCCGGGCGGCCGGCGGCGCCCACAGCGCCGAGGCGATCTGGAAGAGGAAGAACAGCAGGGCGGCGATCAGCCAGCCCTCCCGGCCCGGTGGGGCCCCACGGACATGCGCCCCGTTCAGGATCAGCACGGCCAGCGCGACGAGCAGGCCGATCACCCGCAGATCCACCCAGGCCAGATCGACCAGACCGGCCCGGTCCAGCGTGTACCGGCCGCCGATCGCGACGAGGATCAGCAGCAGGCCGGGGGCGAGGAACGCCCGTCTCATCGTTCTCTCACCAGGTTGGTCGCGATCATCGCGAAGACCAGGCAGGCGCCGTACCCGGCGAGCGACCCGTAGGCCGCGCCGAGGATCCCGAGCCGCGGGATCAGCACGACGTAGGCCGCGAAGCTCACCACGAAACCGGTGATCTCGGCGGCCGACACCAGACCGCCCCGGCCCTTCGCGATCAGCAGGCCCAGGCTGACCCGGGAGACCGCGTACAGGCCGGCCGCCACCACCAGCGGCAGCACGATCACCTTGGCGTCCGCGTACTCGTGGCCGAACAGCGGCTCGATCAGCAGGTACAGGCCGCCCGCCACGACCGGGACCACGACCAGGGCGTACGCGCCGACGGCCAGCAGGATCGGCGCGGTCCGCAGCGTGCCCTCCCGGTAGGAGGCACGCCACCGGCCCAGCCGCGAGTCGGCGTAGGCCCGCACCGGCCACGCCAGCAGCTCCGTCATGGTCGCCACCGACGCGTAGTGGCCGAGCGCCGCGGTCGACGCCAGCACCGGGATGACCAGGCGGTCCACCCGCAGCATCGCCATGTTCGACAGCGCCGCCGGGAACAGCGCCAGCCCCTCCCGGCGGACCTGACGGTTCATCGCCGGATCCAGCGGGGTGGCGTCCGCGGTCACCGGCAGCCGCATCCAGATCATCAGGTAGACGATCGTCGGTGTGGCGCCGGCGAACAGGTAGGCCAGGAACCACAGCTCCGGGCGGGCGCTGCCTGCGACGTACAGGCCGACCAGCATGGCCAGCAGCAGCAGCGCCTCCAGCACCCGGGCCAGCAGGAAGTCCTTGACCCGGCCGACCGCGATCGCGATCGACCGGGTGGCCAGGCCGGTGGCCTCGATCAGCGCGAACGCCGCCAGCATGGCGACGATCACCGCGCTCGGCGTCAACCGGTCCGGCGCGGCCAACTGCCAGATCACCACGCCGGAGAAGAAGAACAGGCACGGTACGGCGAGCAGGCGGGCGTACGCGCGAACCGCCGGAGCGGGCGCCACGTTGTGGTAGGCGGCCACGAAGCTGCGCTCGGTGCCGAGCAGCAGCACCTGGGTGGCCAGGTACACCACCTGCAGCATGAGGGCGACCTCGCCGCGGTGGGTGGGGCTGAGGGACCGGACCATCAGGATGTTGGCGGCCATCGCCACCCCACCGGTCAGCACCTGCGACGCCAGCAACTGCACGGACGGTTCCCGTAGCAGCCTGCCCACCAGGGCCGGGCGTGCCGGCGCGGCCTCCTCGACCCGCAGCTCACTCACCGCGCCGCTGCTCCTCGTCCGGAGCGGCGGCCGGCTCCTCCTCCTGGGTCGCCTCGCGCTGCGCGGGAACCTGCGGCGTCTCCGGATCGGGCTTCTCCTCGGCGGGCGCCTGCTCGATCTCCGGCGTCACCACCCGGGCCCGGCCGCGTGCCGTCCCGACCGGCGGCAGCGACACGAACGTGTCGTCCAGCCGGGCGGCCGGTGGTTCCCCGTCCAACCCGAAGATCAGCTCGGGACTGTCCGCGCCACCGACCTGGGCGGACTCCTGCCAGGAGCCGCCGGTGGGCAGTTTGCGGGGCAGCGAGTTCAGCACCGCGCCGGCCACCCGGGCACCGACCCGCTGCAACAGGTCGATCGACTTCTCGACGTCGGCCGTACGGGTCCGGTTGGCCCGCACCACCAGCAGCGCGTCGTCGGTGACGTGGGCCAGCACCGACGCGTCGGCCACCCCGTGCAGGGCGGGCGCGTCGACCAGCACGATGTCGTACCGCTCGGTCAGGGTGCGGACCGTGGCCGGCAGCCGGGGCGAGGCCAGCAGCTCGCCCGGGTCGGGCGCGTGCTCACCGGCCGGCAGCACGGTCACCCGGCCGCCCAGCGAGTTCTGCAGCACGTCCGGCACGCGGGCGGTCCCGGCCAGCACCTCGGCCAGGCCGGGGGAGGCGTCCAGCGACAGATATCTGCCGACGCCGGGCGTACGCATGTTGGCGTCGACCAGCACGACCCGCGCCCCGGTCTCGGCCATCGCTATGGCCAGCCCGCACGTCACCGCCGTGGTGCCCTCCTTGCGTCCCGCACCGGTGAGCAGCAGCGACCGGCCGCGATGCGGCAGGCCGGCGTGCGGGTCGGCGAGCACCGGCAGCAGGCTGCGCAGCCGCCGGAACGCCTCGGCCAGTGCCTGATCGGCGTGGCCGTCCCGGGGCCGCCCACCGATCGAGATGACCCCCACCGACGTGAGGCCGAGGCGCCGCAGATCGGCCTCCTCGGTGACGGTGCGCGCCGTCGCCTCCCGGACCGCCACCGCGACCGCCCCGATGAGCAGCCCCAGCACGGCCGCGAAACCGGCGTTGCGGGCCAGATTGCCGGGTTGCTCCACGGTGACCGCGTCCTGCACGATCGAGACCGCCGGGGCGGGCCCGTCCCGTGGGTCGGCCGGCGCGCCGATCTGCCGGGCCAGTCCCACCAGGACCGACGCCGCCGTCGTGACGATCTGCCGGCTCTCCTCGGCCGAGTCGGCGGTCGCCGACACCACCAGCAGGTCGGTGCCCTCCTGCACCTGCGCCGACAGGCTCTTCTGGACCTGGCCGACGGTGACCTCCGGACCCATCCGGTCGACCACGGCCTGCGCCACCCGCGGGCCGGTCAACAGGGCGATGTACGAGTTGAGGCGCCGTGCCCCGGCATCCGGATCGCCGGTGCCTACGCTGACGAAGAGTGTCAGCGACGACCGGTAGCCGGGCGCCCCCGCCGCCGTCAGACCCGCCGCGATGCCGGCCGCCACCAGCACCGGCACCACGAGCCAGAGCCATCGGCGCCGGCACGCCCGTACGTAAGCGCGCAGTTCCACGCTGACTTCCCCCGATCGTCAGGACTGGACGGACTGCTTTTCCCTGCGTGCCGACCGGTTCAGCACCGCCTCGAACTCGTCGAACAGCAGGTCGCGGGAGAACCGTTCGACGGCCAGCCGGTACGCGGCCTCCCGGGCCCGTTTCAGCCACAGCCCGTCGCGCATGTGCCGGACCAGCTGGTACCCGGCCTCCTCGGCGTCCTCCGGATCGAGCACCAGACCGGCCCCGGTCTCGTTGATCAGGTCTGCCTGCCAGCCGCCGTAGTTGATGGCGATCGGCCGGGACGCGGCCAGCGCGTCGAAGAACTTGTTCGCCGAGTTGTCCCACAGGCCGCGGATCGGCCGGACCGTGCTGCTCGACATGGTGGCCGCGCCCAGGATCACCGGCAGCTCCGACTTGGGCACCTTCTCCCACATGTGCACCGCCTCGCCGAGCAGGCCCAGTTCGGCGGCGAGCGCCTTGGTCGGCTCCCACTCCTTGCCGTGCCCGACGATCAGGAACCGCACGTCCGGGTCCAGCTCATTCGCCCGGCGCATGGCCCGGACCAGGTACTCCACGCCGTTGACCACGCCCAGCGCCCCGGTGTAGACCAGCAGCGGCCGGTCGCCGAGCCAGTCGTGCGACGCGCGGAACCGCCGCACCTTCTCCTCGTCGACGGCGAACAGGTCCAGGTCGGCGGCGTTCGGGATGACCGTGGTCGGGGTGCCCGGGCGGCGCGCCACCACCCCGGCGGCCATGCCGGGGGAGAGGGCGATCACCTCGGACGCGTTGCGGTAGGCGAAGTCCGCCAGGCCACCGGCGAGCCGCTGGACGACCGGGTTGCGCAGCGCCCCCATCTCGATCGGGACCTCCGGCCACAGGTCGCGGACCTCGAAGACGAACGGCGCGCGGCGCAGCTTCGCGGCGATCACCCCGGGCACCGCCACGGTGAGCGGGGTGCTGGTGGCGAAGACCAGGTCGGCCCGGAGCCGGGCGGCCTTCGCGGTGGCCAGGATCATGAACTCGGCGAACGCGCGGATCCGCCGGGCGTACGACATGTCGTTGTTGTAGGGGACCCGGAACCAGTGGACCGTCACGCCGTCCTCGACGGTGGTCCGCCAGCCCAGCTCCCGGCTGCCCGGCGTGATGTCGGTGGTGATCACGTCCACCGTGTGCCCGCGCGCCACCAGCCGGCGGGCCTGCTCGTACGAGCGGATCCCGCCGGCCATGCCCGGGTTGCAGTAGTACTGGTGGATGTAGACGATCCGCATCTCGGTTCAGCCCTCCCGGATCGCGTCCACGACGCGTTCCCGGTCGTGTTCGGTCAGCGCGGACCCGCTGGGCAGGCACAGCCCGCGGCGGAACAGATCGGCGCACACCTCGCCGCCGCGCACCACGCAGTCCTGGAAGACCGGTTGCAGATGCATCGGCTTCCAGGTGGGCCGGGCCTCGATGTCGCGTCGTGCGAGCCGGGCGATGATCCGGTCCCGGTCGCCGTCGACCAGGGCGCAGGTCAGCCAGTAGTTCGGCGTGCCGTACCCGGCGATCGGCATGAAGCCGAGATCCGGCAGCGCGGCCCGGTAGTACTCGAACGTCGCCTTCCGGGCCGCGATCATCGAGTTCAGTCGTTGCACCTGGCCCCGCCCCACCGCGGCGAGCAGGTTGCTGAGCCGGTAGTTGTAGCCGACCGTCCGGTGCTCGTAGTGCGGCACCGGTTCGCGGGCCTGGGTGGACAGGTGCCGGGCCTGCTCGGCGACCCGGCCGTCGTCGGTGACCAGCATGCCGCCGCCACCCGTGGTGATGATCTTGTTGCCGTTGAACGACAGCACCCCGGCCAGCCCGAACGACCCGGCCGCCCGGCCCCGGTAGGTGGCGCCCAGGGCCTCGGCGGCGTCCTCGATCAGCGGTACGCCGTACCGGTCGCAGGCCTCCAGCAGCGGGTCGTAGTCGGCGCACTGGCCGTACATGTCGACGGCGATCACCGCCCGTGGCAGCCGGCCCCGTCCGGCCCGGGCCCGCAGCTCGTCGGCGACCAGGACGGGATCCACGTTCCACGAGTCCGGGGTGGAGTCCACGAACACCGGCCGGGCGCCCAGGTAGACCACCGCGTTCGCGGTCGCCGCGAAGGTGAACGACGGCACCAGCACGGTGTCGCCCCGCCGCACCCCGGCCGCGATCAGGGCCAGGTGCAGGGCGGCCGTGCCGCTGCTCAGCGCCACCGCGTGCCGGACCCCGACGATCTCGGCCACCTGCTCCTCGAAGGCGTCCAGGTCGGGGCCGACCGGGGCCACCCAGTTCGAGTCGAAGGCGTCCAGCAGCAGCTTGCGCTCGACGTCGCTGACGTCCGGTGGGGACAGGTAGATACGGGTGTCAGTCATGGACACGGGTCCTCACCGCCAGGATCGGCCAGGCGGGGTGCAGACCCTGCCGGTGGATGAACATCGGATCACCGCCGGGGTGCATGGCCGGCCGCAGCGTGGTGGCGAAACTGCGGTATCCGGCCTCGCGTGCCACCGTCACGTCCCGTTCGCGGAAGTCCACGGCCGGGTGGCCGTACGGTGCGGCGAAGTCCCGGACCTCCACGCCCAGCTCGTCCTCGATCTCCCGTTTGGAGTCGACGATCTCCCGGGCCGCGGTCGCGTCGTCCTGGTCGGCGAGCCGGTGATGGGTGACCGTGTGCGAGCCGAACCCGAACCCGGCGGCCCGCAGCTCCCGGCAGTCCTGCCAGGTCAGATTGCCCGGCTGCCCGACCATGCCGGAGGTGACGAAGAACATCGCCGGCACCTTCATCTCCAGCAGCACCGGGGCGGCCACGTCCCGCCAGGTCAGGTGGGCGTCGTCGAAGGACAGGCAGAAGACCGGCCCGGTCAGCGGCCGCTCACCGGACAGCACCCGCAGCGCCTCGTCCCAGGAGACCATCGGGCCGATCGCGGACAGCGCCCGCAGGTGACGGCGCAGGTCGCGGGCGTACTCGGCGGGAACGTCGTGGTAGAAGGGGAAGTACAGGCCGGGAGCGCGGGGCAGGCGGCGCCGCAGCCCCGCCGGCGCCAGGACGCGGCCCTGCAACCGGGGGCGGGCCCGCAACCGGCTGCGCAGGCCCAGCTCGTTCAGGCGTCGTTTGATGGCCGTGGGCGGCTGCATGGAACCGGCACCCTCCCGCTCGTCGACAGGTCACGGCCACGGGTCGTCGCCCCGCGGCCTTCACCCACGATTGCAAATGCGCGAGTGGTCCGGCAGTAGCAATTGTCATAACGAACGCGAAAGATATTCGCGTCAATTGGAAATAGGCCCGAACGGCTTCTTGCGAAATGGTCTTATGGTTGAGCATCATCGTGCCGGACGTGCTGTGATTCGATCGGGGACCCCATGTTGAAGCTGCACCGGGTGGAACCGTCCGCGGAGCTCTGGGCGGACCGTGCCACCTACACCGATCGCCTGATCTTTCACACCCGCGAGTGGATCGACTTCGTCGCCGAATGCCAGCGTGCCGAGCCGCTGCTCGCCACCGTCACCGACGACGGCCGTCCCGTCGGCCACTTCACCGGCCTCCTGAGCAGGCGTTTCGGGATGCGCATCCTCGGCAGCCCGATGGCCGGCTGGACCACGTCCTACGTCGGATTCAACCTGCGACCCGGCGTCTCCCGCCGCGCCGCGCTGGAAGCGCTGCTTCCGTTCGCGTTCGGCGAGGCCGGCGCCGCCCATCTGGAGATCCGCGACCGCGGTCTCACCGAGAACGATCTCGGCGGGCTCGGACTGCGCTGGGACGCCGCACCCACCGCCGTCATCGACCTGAATCCGACAGAGGACCAACTCTTCGGGGCGATGGCGAGCGCCTGTCGCCGAAACATCCGCAAGGCCGCGAAGTCCGGCGTCGTGATCGAGGACGCGGGCGACGATCCCGCATTCGCCGACGAATTCTACGATCAATTGCGGGACGTATTCGCAAAACAGAATCTGGTACCCACCTATTCGGTGGAAAGAGTTCGGTCGTTGATCCGTCACCTGGCCCCCGCCGGCAACCTGCTCCTGCTGCGCGCCCGCGACGCCGACGGCCGCGGCATCGCCACCGCCGTCCTGCCGTGGTACCACCGCACCATGTACTTCTGGGGCGGCGCCAGCTACCGCCCCTTCCAGCATCTGCGCCCCAACGAAGCGCTCATCTGGCACGCCCTGCGCTGGGCCAGGGAGCGCGGCGTCACCGAGTTCGACTTCGTCGGCGGCAACGCGTACAAGACCAAGTACGGCACCACCGAGGTCCCGGTCCCGTGGGCCCGCCGCTCCCGGTCACCGCTCGTCGCCCACCTGCGCGACGCGGCCAAACAGGGCTTCGCCCTGAAACAGCGCACGGTCGCGCGCCTCACTCGCCCTTCGGTGCCCACACCGGGCTAGAGCATTCTCCCGGTACGCGGTACATCGTCGCCTCTACCGAACCGTCCCGTCCGTGCGGCGCACGCTCCCCGCATGGTCCGGCCCGTGCCGCCCCCGCCGGGCTGAGATCGTAGGCGAGGCCGCGACGCGGCGGCCGAGGGGAGTTCCCGGCGCGTGGGAATCGACGGCGCAGGAGCCGCGCGACGGTTGAAAGACGATGTAACAGGCGCAACTTCTTGCTGAAATCTTGGGCGATCTGTGGAGCCCGATGGGCGGGCCGTGATTTTCGCCATTCGTAAGCGTGGCGACCCCGGCCACTTCGATAGATCTTGAGCAGATAAAACGCCCCAACCTGCAGAAGCCTTATGCGGGCGATGTGAATTGACATCAGCTTGAAACACTATGAAAGAACCGCAAGAACTTGCAGACAGTGGGGGATGTCAATAGCGTGCCTTCCCGTGGTCCGGCCGGCCATGTCCACATCGCGCTCCGTCCCGGTGGAGCGCGGGGAATCGACCGAGGAGGATCTCATGAGGCAGGACCGGAGCGGCCCGGACCCGGATCAGCGAGAACACGGACGCAGCGCCGGCAATCGACCGGCGCGCGGTGGCCGGATCGCCACCGCGCTGGCGGGCGCGGGAGCCGTGCTGCTCACCCTGGCCGCCATCCCGAGCCCGGCACACGCCGCGGCCCCGCCCGGCGCGGGCGACCCGAAGGCCGCGCCGGTGGCAGCGCCCGGCGCGGACGACCCGAAGATCGCGGCGGCGGTCGCGGAGGCCGTGCGCGGCGGCGACGACACCACCTTCTGGGTGATGCTGAAAGACCGCCCCGACCTGACCCCGGCCGGCAAGGCCAAGGGCAAGGCCCGCGCCAGGGCCGTCTACGAAGCCGCGCGCGGCAGCACCGCCCGGCACCAGAGCGGCCTGCGGAAGCTGCTCACCGCACGCAAGGCCCCGTTCGAGCAGTTCTGGATCGCGGACACCGTCAAGGTCACCGGCGACGCCGGCCTGCTCGCGGAGGTGGCGGCCCGGCCCGAGGTGAAGGCCGTGCTGCCGGACACCCCGGTCACCCTGCCGGCCCCGGTCGCCGGCGCGGTGCAGGCCGCCGTCGCCGCGAACGAGTGGAACGTGGACCGCGTCGGCGCGCCCCGGGTCTGGTCCGAACGAGACGTACGCGGACAGGGCATCGTGGTCGCGAACATCGACACCGGCGTCCAGTTCGACCATCCGGCGCTGGCCGCGAACTACCGCGGACGGCAGGCCGACGGCAGCGTCCGGCACGACTACCACTGGTTCGACCCGTCGCACGTCTGCCCGGACGCGAACCCGTGCGACAACAACGGGCACGGCACCCACACGATGGGGACGATGGCCGGCTCCGGCGGCATCGGGGTGGCACCCGGCGTCACCTGGATCGCGGCGAAGGGCTGCGAGTCCAACTCCTGCTCGGCGGCCGCGCTGCTCGCCGCCGGACAGTGGATCGTCGCGCCGACCGACCGCGACGGGCAGAACCCGCGGCCGGATCTGGCGCCCGACATCGTGAACAACTCGTGGGGCGGGGCCTCCGGTTTCGACCCCTGGTATGCCGACGTGGTGCGGTCGTGGACGGCGGCGGGCATCTTCCCGGCCTTCTCGAACGGCAACGCGGGACCGGGCTGCGCCACGGCGAGCACCCCGGGCTCCTACACCGACACGTACGCGTCCGGCGCCACCGACGTCGACGACGCGATCGCCCCGTTCTCCAGCCGGGGCACGGGGCAGGACGGCGGGGTGAAGCCGGATCTGTCGGCGCCCGGCGTGGACGTGCGGTCCAGCGTGCCGGGCGGCGGATTCGCCTCCTACAGCGGCACGTCGATGGCCTCCCCGCACACGGCCGCGACGGTGGCGCTGATCTGGTCGGCGGCGCCCGGTCTGCGCCGGGACGTCGCCGCGACCAGGGAGGTCCTGGACGAGACGGCGACCGACACGGATGACACGAGCTGCGGCGGGACGGCCACCGACAACAACGTGTACGGGCAGGGCCGCCTCAACGCGTACGCCGCGGTGGATCTGGCGGTGCGCCCGGCCGGAAGCCTGACCGGGACGGTGACCGGCGCGGGTGTGCCTCTGGGCGGGGTGACCGTCTCGCTCGGCGGAACCGCCACGCGGGCCGTGACGACCGGCGCCGACGGCGGCTACCGCTTCGGGCGGCTGCCGGCCGGCGACTACCGGCTGCGGGTGACGGCGTTCGGCTACGACACCTTCGAGACCGGCGTGACGATCACCGCGGGTGCCGGCGCCGACGTGGACGCGGCACTCACCACGAGCCGCTCGGGGATCGTCTCCGGCCGGGTCACCGGCGGTGGGACGGGGCTGCCCGGCGTGACCGTCGCGCTCACCGGCACCCCGGTCACCGTCACCACCGGCCGCGACGGCCGCTTCCGGCTGGCCGCGCCGGTCGGCGACTACGAGCTCACCGTGCGCCCGGCGGGCGGCTGCTTCGCCGCCGAGACCCGGGCCCTCACGGTGAGCGGCGACCTCACCCTCGACGTCCCCCTGCGCCAGGCCTCCGACGGGTACGGGCACACGTGCACCGCCGCCACCGGGCAGTACCGTCCCGGAACCGACCTGCTGGCCCTCAGCGGCGACGACGCGACCGCCGAGATCACCCTGCCGTTCCCGATGCCGTTCTACGGCGCCGCCCGCACCCGGGCCTGGGTCAGCACCAACGGCGTGATCGGCTTCGGCACGGCCAGCAGCTCCTTCGCGAACGTGGCGCCGCCCAGCGGCCCCGAACCGAACGACGCGCTCTACGCCTTCTGGGACGACCTGGTGGTCGACGGCGACTCCGGCGTCTACACGGCGGCGGCCGACGGCGTCTTCGTGGTGGAGTGGCGCAACGTCCGGTTCTTCGCCTACTCCGCCGAACGGATCTCGATCAGCGCGATCCTGCACGCCGACGGGACGGTCACCTACGCGTACCGGGGGCTGACCGGGACCCACGCCACCGGGACCGGCGCGACCATCGGGCTGGAGAACGCGGCCGGCACGGACGCGCTCGTCCACAGCGTCGACACCGCGTCGGTCTCCGAGGGTTCCGGCGTGACGGTGCGACCGCCGGCGAACCGGATCGCCGCCACCTTCAACGTCAACCGCACCACCTGGTACGGCCAGAACGTCTACGTCGCCGGGAACCTCGCCGAACTGGGCGGCTGGGATCCGGCGCGGGCCCGGCCGCTGTCCGCCGACGGCTATCCGGTGTGGTCGGGATCGGTGAGCCTGCCGCCGAACACGGCCGTGGAGTTCAAGTACCTCGTCAAGGACCCGGACGGGACGGTCACCTGGGAGGCGGGCGCCAACCGCACCACGGTCACCCCACCGACCGGGCAGTACATCACCCACGACACGTTCGGCGAGCACTGATCCCGGGCATGGCACGTCCGGTCCGGCGACGGGCGTGCCATGCCATGCCTACCGGTGATCGGCTTCGGGCACGTTCCGCTTGCGGTTGGGTATGACCATGGGAGAAGGCGCCGGCGAGTCGAGGAGATCCGATGTTCGTGCTGTTCGGTCTGCGGAGCAAGGACCACCTGATCGGTACGCGGACGATGACCTGCGAGATCTGCCGCTGGGAGGCCCCGCAGCAGCTGATCCGCCGCACCACCAGGTTCACCCTGTTCTTCGTGCCGCTCTTCCCGGTGAAACCGGCCTCCCACTACATGGTGTGCGGCCACTGTCTCGGCTTCCGCAAGGCCGATCCGCGCCTGCTCAGCGCCGTCTGAGGAGCGTTCAGGCGGGCTGGATCCAGTCGAAGGTGCGTTCCACGGCACGGCGCCAGTTGGCGTACTCGCCGGCGCGGACGGCCGGGTCCATGGCGGGCATCCACTGGCCGGCGATGTGCCAGTTGCGGCGCAGGCCGTCCAGGTCGGGCCAGTAGCCGACGGCCAGGCCGGCCGCGTAGGCGGCGCCCAGCGAGACGGTCTCCACCGCCAGTGGCCGGACCACCGGCACGTCCAGCACATCGGCGATCATCTGCATCAGCAGGTTGTCGGCGGTCATCCCGCCGTCGACCTTGAGGGTGGTCAGGGTGAGACCGGAGTTGACGTTCATGGCGTCGACCACCTCCCGGGTCTGCCAGGCGGTCGCCTCCAGCACCGCGCGGGCCAGGTGACCCTTGGTGATGTAGGAGGTGAGGCCGACGATCACGCCACGGGCCTCGCTGCGCCAGTAGGGCGCGTACAGGCCGGAGAAGGCGGGCACGATGTAGCAGCCGCCGTTGTCGGTGACGGTCCGGGCCAGGGTCTCGATCTCCGGGGCGGTGGAGATCAGTTCGAGCTGGTCGCGGAACCACTGGACCAGCGAGCCGGTGATCGCTATCGAGCCCTCCAGCGCGTAGACGGCCGGGGCTCCGGCGATCTGGTAGGCGACCGTGCTGAGCAGCCCGTTCCTCGGGGGTACGAGTTCGGTGCCGGTGTTCAGGAGCAGGAAGCTGCCGGTGCCGTACGTGCACTTGGCCTCGCCCGGGGTGAAGCACGTCTGCCCGAACAGCGCCGCCTGCTGGTCGCCGAGCGCGGCCCCGATCCGTACCCCGGGAAAGGCCTCGGACGCGGTGCCGAAGCCGCCGATGGACGGCCGGACCTCCGGCAGCATGGCGCGGGGTATCCCGAAGAAGTCGAGGGCCCGCGGCGACCAGTCGAGGCCGCGCACGTCGAGGAGCATGGTGCGGCTGGCGTTGGTGACGTCGGTGACGTGCTGGGCCCGGCCGGTGAGGTTCCAGATCAGCCAGGTCTCCATGGTGCCGCAGAGCACCTCGCCGCGTTCGGCCCGGGCGCGCAGGCCGGGCGTGTGGTCCAGCATCCAGCGCAGGCGGGGCCCGGAGAAGTAGGTGGCGAGCGGCAGACCCGAGATATCGGAGATGTCGGAAGCGACCGATGAGGCGGCCAGCGAGTGGACCATCGCGTCGGTGCGGGTGTCCTGCCAGATGATCGCCCGCCCGGCCGGCAGACCGGTGCGGCGGTCCCAGATGACCGTCGTCTCCCGCTGATTGGCGATGCCGAGGGCGGCCACCTGATCCAGCCCGATCCCGGCCCGGTCCAGCACCCGGGGCGCCAGCCGCTCCACGTTGCGCCAGATCTCCATGGCGTCGTGCTCCACCCAGCCGGGCCGGGGAAAGTACTGCTTGTGCTCCTGCTGGGCGAGGGACACCAACTGTCCCCGGCGGTCGAAGACGATGCACCGGGTCGAGGTGGTGCCCTGATCGATCGCGAGCACGAACTTCTCGGTCATCGCGCCGCCCGACCCGTGCCCGCAAGCTCGGTCATCGCGTCACTCCCAGACCCCGTGAGATGGCCCGGGCGGCGTCGCGGACGTAACCGACCAGCCGGGAGCGCGGCCGGTACCGGCTGTCGCAGAGCCGGTCGACCGGGCCGGAGATGCCGATGGCGCCGACCACCAGGCCGCCGTAACCCCGGATCGGGGCGGCGACCGCGGCCTGCCCCAGCGTCATCTCCTCCACTTCCGCGGCCCAGCCGGACTCCCGTACCCGCTCCAGAGCGACGGCGAGCGCGCGCGGATCGGTGAGAGTGAGGCGGGTGAAGGGCGGAAGGTCCGGAGCCGGGCCGCCGGCCCGGTAGGCGAGCAGCACCTTGCCGAGAGCCGTGGCGTGCAGCGGCAGCAGCGTGCCGACGTCGAGGGTCTGGAACGTGTCGTCCGGCCGGAACACGTGATGCACGACGAGCACCTGCCCCTCCAGCACGGTGCCGATCCGGACCGCCTCGCCGCTGCGCGCGGCCAGCGGGTCGGCCCAGTTGATCGACCGGGACCGCAGTTCGTTGATGTCCAGGTAGCTGGTGCCGAGGTGGAGCAGGGCGCCACCGAGCTGGTACCGACCGGAGACCCGGTCCTGTTCGACGAACCCGACGAGTTGCAGGGTCCGCAGGATGCCGTGCGTGGTGCCCTTGGCCAGGTCCAGTGTGCGGGCGATCTCGCTGAGCCCGAGCCGGCCCGGCCCACCGGCGAGGGTCCGCAGGATCGCGGCCGCTCGTTCGATCGCCTGCACTGTTCCGGGCATGTTTCGGACTCTAAGCCACCGTCCGGCAACCCGCTGTGATCGAGGGTTGTTCGCGACCTACATGGACCGTCGCATTGCGCAAAGCGGACAGCATGATCTTTACCGTCGCGAAAACCCTCGCCGATGTTCGACAATGCCGACCGGTGTTCATTGCCCCCTTTCCGGCGGCTCCCTAGCGTCCGGGACATCGAATCCGGGAGGGAGCATGGCCACACGATTCAGAACACCGGGACTCGTCGGTGAGCTCGCGGCGGAGTTCGCCGGCACGATGATCCTCATCCTCTTCGGCGTGGGGGTGGTGGCGCAGGTCGCCGCCGCCGAGATCGGGGACCACGACAGCATCGCCTGGGCCTGGGGCCTGGGTGTCACCCTCGGCGTCTACGTCGCGGCGCGGGTCAGCGGCGCGCATCTCAATCCGGCGGTGACCATCGCGCTCGCCGTCTTCAAGGGCTTCTCCTGGCGGAAGGTGGCCCCGTACTCGATCGCCCAGTTCCTCGGCGCTTTCGTCGCGGCGCTGCTCGTGCGCTGGAACTACACCGAGGTGCTGCGTGCCGCCGACCCCGGTCTGACGATCAAGACGCAGGGCGTCTTCTCCACACTGCCGGGCAACGGCACGCTCCCGGTGGGCGAGTGGGGCGCCTTCCGCGACCAGATCATCGGCACCGCGATCCTGCTCTTCGTGATCCTGGCGCTGACCGACATGAACAACACCGCGCCGGCCGCGAACCTCGGCCCGGTCGTGATCGGGCTGCTCGTGGTCGCGATCGGCATGGCGTGGGGGACCAACGCCGGCTACGCGATCAACCCGGCCCGTGACTTCGGGCCGCGACTCGCCAGCTTCCTCACCGGCTACGAGGGCGCTTTCCGAGATCAGACCGGGTATCTCTATTTCTGGATCCCGATAGTCGGGCCGATCATCGGTGGCATCGTCGGCGCAGGCCTGTACCAGACTCTGATCGGACGCTTCCTGCCGTCGGATTCCCCCCAGGAACCGGGTGAGATACCGACCCGGACAGAAGAGAACGTGGAGGTTCGTCGTGGCTGACTTCGTCGGCGCCGTCGATCAGGGCACCACCAGCACCCGTTTCATGATCTTCGATCATGGTGGCAACGAGGTGGCCCGGCATCAGCTCGAACACGAGCAGATCCTGCCGCGGGCCGGCTGGGTCGAGCACAACCCTATCGAGATCTGGGAACGGACCGTCGCGGTCGTGCGCACCGCCATGCAGAAGGCGAACCTGTCCGCGAGCGATCTGGCCGCGGTCGGCATCACCAACCAGCGCGAGACCACCGTGGTGTGGGACCGGCGCACCGGACGGCCCTACTACAACGCGATCGTCTGGCAGGACACGCGTACCGACCGGATCGCCTCGGCCCTGGACCGGGACGAGCGCGGGCAGACCATCCGCCGCAAGGCCGGGCTGCCGCCGGCGACCTACTTCTCCGGCGGCAAGATCCAGTGGATTCTGGAGAACGTCGACGGGGTCCGCGAGGCCGCCGAACGCGGCGACGCCCTCTTCGGCAACACCGACAGCTGGCTGCTGTGGAACATCACGCGCGGCAACCACGTCACCGACGTGACGAACGCCAGCCGCACCATGCTGATGAACCTGGAGACCCTCGACTGGGACGACGAACTGCTGTCGTACTTCGACATCCCGCGGGCCATGCTCCCGGAGATCCGGCCGTCGTCCGACCCGAACGGGTACGGCGTCGCGCACGTCGACGGGCCGCTCGGTGGCGACGTGCCGCTCACCGGCGACCTCGGGGACCAGCAGGCCGCCACGGTCGGGCAGGTCTGCTTCGCACCCGGCGAGGCCAAGAACACGTACGGCACCGGCAACTTCATGCTGCTGAACACCGGCACGAACCTGGTCCGCTCGGAGAACGGGCTGCTCACCACGGTCTGCTACAAGTTCGGCGACGCCGCCCCGGTCTACGCCCTGGAGGGTTCGATCGCGGTCACCGGCTCCGCCGTGCAGTGGCTGCGCGACCAGTTGCACATCATCAACTCGGCCGAGGAGAGCGAGACCCTGGCGTCGCAGGTGCCGGACAGTGGCGGCGTCTACTTCGTCCCGGCGTTCTCCGGGCTGTTCGCGCCGTACTGGCGGTCCGACGCGCGCGGGGCCATCGTCGGGCTGTCCCGGTTCAACACCGACGCGCACATCGCCCGGGCGACTCTCGAGGCGATCTGCTACCAGACCCGCGACGTGGTCGACGCCATGGCCCAGGACTCCGGGGTGACGCTGGACGTGCTCAAGGTCGACGGTGGCATCACCGTCAACAGCCTCTGCATGCAGATCCAGGCCGACGTGCTCGGCGTACCGGTCAGCCGCCCGGTCGTCGCCGAGACCACCGCGCTGGGCGCCGCCTACGCCGCCGGTCTGGCGGTCGGCTTCTGGAAGAACACCGACGAGCTGCGGGAGAACTGGAACGAGTCGCAGCGCTGGCAGCCGAACTGGTCGCAGGAGCAGCGCGACCACGGCTTCGGCAGATGGAAGAAGGCGGTGCAGCGGACCCTCGACTGGGTGGATGTGGACTGATCATGACGGCTCTCTCTCCCGAGTACCGGGACGCCGCCCTCGCCGCGCTGGCGAGCCGGGAGGTCGATGTGCTGGTGATCGGTGGGGGAGTGGTGGGGGCGGGTTGCGCGCTCGACGCGGTCACACGGGGTCTGACCGTGGGCCTCGTCGAGGCGCGCGACCTCGCCTCCGGCACGTCCAGCCGGTCCAGCAAACTGATCCACGGCGGGCTGCGCTACCTGGAGATGCTGGACTTCGGACTGGTACGCGAGGCGCTGCGGGAACGCGGGCTGATCCTGCAGCGGCTCGCGCCGCACCTGGCCCGCCCGGTCCGGTTCCTCTACCCGCTCAAGCACCGCGGCTGGGAACGCCTCTACGCGGGGGCGGGCGTCACCCTCTACGACACGCTGGCCGGATCCGGGAACCTGCCGCGGCACCGGCACCTGACCCGGCGCGGCGCGCTGCGGGCCTGCCCGTCACTGCGCAAGGACTCCCTGGTGGGCGCGTTGCAGTACTACGACGCGCAGGTCGACGACGCCCGGCACACCATGTTCCTGGCCCGGACCGCGGCCGCGTACGGCGCGCACGTGGTCACCCGGACCGAGGTCACCGGCTTCCTCCGGGAGGGGTCGCGGATGACCGGGGTACGCGTACACGACCTCGAACACGACCGGACGTACGAGATCCGCGCCCAGCAGATCGTCAACGCCACCGGGGTGTGGACCGACGACACCCAGTCCCTGGTCGGCGAACGGGGCCGGTTCCACGTACGCGCCTCCAAGGGCATCCACCTGGTCGTCCCCCGGGACCGCGTGCACTCCTCGACCGGCCTGATCCTGCGGACCGCGACGAGCGTGCTGTTCGTCATCCCGTGGGGCCGGCACTGGATCATCGGCACCACCGACACCGACTGGCGGCTCGACAAGGCGCACCCGGCCGCCTCCAGCAAGGACATCGACTACCTGCTCCGCGAGGTCAACAAGGTCCTTGCGACGCCGCTGGAACGCGCCGACGTGGAGGGCGTCTACGCGGGGCTGCGGCCGCTGCTGTCCGGCGAGTCGGAGTCGACGTCGCAGCTGTCCCGGGAACACACGGTCGGCAGCCCGGTGCCGGGGCTGGTGGTGGTGGCCGGCGGCAAGTACACGACGTACCGGGTGATGGCGAAGGACGCGATCGACGCGTGCGTGCACGGCCTGGCCCGTACCGTGCCGCGGTCGGTGACCGACCGGGTGCCGCTGCTCGGCGCGGAGGGCTATCCGGCGCTGTGGAACCGCCGGGGCATCCTGGCGGCCGAGTCGGGCCTGCACGTGGCCCGGGTCGAGCACCTGCTCGGCCGGTACGGCTCGCTGATCCACGAGGTGCTGGCGCTGATCCGCGAGGATCCGGATCTGGGCCGCCCGATCGAGGGCGCCGACGACTACCTGCGGGCCGAGTTCGTCTACGCGGCCGCCGCCGAGGGCGCCCGCCATCTGGTCGACGTGCTGACCAGGCGGACCCGCATCTCGATCGAGACGTTCGACCGGGGGGTGGTGGCCGCCCCGCACGCGGCCGAGCTGATGGGCCGGGTCCTCGGCTGGACCGGGGCGCAGCGTGAGCGGGAGGTGGAGAACTACCGGCTGCGGGTGGAGGCCGAGCGGGCGTCGCAGGAGCAGCAGGACGACGAGACGGCCGACGCGGCCCGTCTGGGCGCTCCGGACGTGGTGCCGGTGCGCGTGCGATGAGACCGTGTGTGGCTTTCGGGTGCGGAACGCACCCGAAAG
>NZ_JBFAMR010000085.1:0-31834 GCF_040656595.1 Actinoplanes sp. NPDC049802 | reverse complement strand
ACCGCAGAAGGGAGGACCCTTGCTGTCTCATATCAGCTCCACAGGCTTCGCCGGGGTTGTGCCCGGCTACGGCTCGTCCAGCCGCAAGGATGTTCGTGGCCGCGTTGACGTCCCGGTCGTGTCGGGTGCGGCAGGCGGGGCACGTCCAGTGCCGGGGGTCGGGTAGGCCCGACACTTGTACGCCGTACGCATATCGACAGCTTACCGAGAGGATGTCATGAGTCAAGTGTACGCGGGCTTGCTTCCGGACCGCGTCCGCAGACCGTCCCGGCTGCGCCGGGCCGCTCCTGACGGATCCGCCATTCCTGCCCGCCCTGAAGGACGGGGCATCCTGGCGGACCTCCGGTGAATCGCCGGGATGTGATGACATCGGTGTGCGCGGTCGGCGCCGGGCTGGCGGCCGGCTGCGACCGGTCCCCGGCGGAGAAGGCCGAGTCGCTGGACGTCCTGCTCGGCGAGTCGGTTCAGCGTACGAGCCCGATGGTCGCCGCCGAGGAGTTCTTCGCCGCCCGGCTGTCCGAGCTGACCGAGGGCCGGTGCCGGGTGACCGTGAAACCCGGCGGCGAACTGGGCGACGAGCAGCGCATGGCGGAGATGCTGCGCACCGGGAAACTGGCCTTCTGCAAGACGCTGCTGGCCAACCTCACCGCCTACGACAAGCGGCTCGGGGTGGCGAGCCTGCCCTACGCCTTCGACAGCCGCGACCAGTGTCTGGAGAGCTTGCGCGGCGACTTCGGCCGGCGTTGCTCGGCGATCCTGGCCGAGCACGGCCTCGTCATGCTGGGCTTCTTCTACGCCGGGGACCGCAACCTCTACAACCGGGTACGGGTGATCCACACCCCGGCCGATCTCAAGGGCCTGCGGATCCGGGTGCCGCAGAGCATCCTCTCCATCGACATGATCAACGCGCTGGGGGCGACCGCGGTGCCGCTGGCGACCAACGACATCGGGCCGGCGCTGCGGCAGAAGGTGGTCGACGGCGCCGAGAACAGTGTCATCTTCTACACGACCGAGCAGCACCTCACGTACGCGCCGTACTTCTCCTGGACCCGGCACCAGTACGGTGTCGACGTCCTGCTGACCGGGGCGGCGTGGCTGTCGGAGCGGACGGCCGCGATGCGCGACGCGATCCTGGAGGCGGGACGGCTCGCCCAGGAGGAGGAGATCCGGCTGTGGACCGCGGCCACCGAGAAACGGACCGCACAGGCGAAGCAGCAGGGCGGCCGGTTCAACGACGTCGACACGGCCGCTTTCCGGCGCGCCCTGGCGAAGGTGATCAGCTCGCACCGGACCGCGTTCGGGGATCTCGCCGACCTGTTGCCGGGCACGGGGTGACCGGCCCCACCGATGGGCGGGGCCGGTCACCGGACCGCTAGTCCAGGGTGAGGGTGCAGCTGTCCTCGCCGGCGCTCAGCGAGACGACCCGGTCGCCCACCCGCACCTGCCACGGCAGGGCGTCGCCCATCCGGCCCACCACCACCGCGGATCCCTCGCGCGACACGGTGAACACCGTGTCCGCGCCGGCCGGCCCGGGAACCACCACCGCGGTGCGGCCCTCGGCCGGCTCGAACAGGCGCAGCGTCACACCGTCGCGGTAGTCGTAGTCGGGACGGTCGTGGCGGGCGCCGACCGGGATGACGGCGCCCGGCCGGACCAGCAGCGGCGCGCTGTCGAAGCCGTGGATCTCCCGCACCCAGCGGGGGCCCTCGACGACGTCGGCGTTGCCGGTCGACGGGACGTAGCGGGTCCACCGGCCCTCGGGCACGTAGTAGGACACCTCTCCCCCGGCCGAGAAGACCGGCGCGACCAGCAGGTCGGCGCCGAGCATGTACTGCCGGTCCAGGTAGGTGGCCGCCGGATCGTCCGGGAAGGCGACCGGCATGGGCCGCATCACCGGCAGACCGGTCAGGTGCGCCTCCCGGGCCGCGCCGAAGATGTACGGCATGAGCCGGTACTTGAGGTGGGTGAAGTGCCGCAGCACGTCCACCGACTCCTCGTCGAACAGCCACGGCACCCGGTAGGAGGAGCTGCCGTGCAGCCGGCTGTGCGACGACAGCAGCCCGAACGCCACCCACCGCTTGAACACCGCCGGGTCGGGCATGCCCTCGAAGCCGCCGATGTCGTGGCTCCAGAAGCCGAAACCGGACGACATGAGCGACAGGCCGCCGCGCAGGCTCTCCGCCATCGACTCGTACGTGCTGGAGTTGTCGCCACCCCAGTGGACCGGGAACTGCTGCCCGCCGACGGTGGCCGAGCGGGCGAACAGGACGGCCTCGCCCTCGCCCTTGGCCTCCCGCAGCACCTCGAAGACGACCTCGTTGTAGAGCTGCGTGTAGTAGTTGTGCATCCGCTCCGGGTCGGAGCCGTCGTGCCACACCACGTCGGTGGGCACGCGTTCGCCGAAGTCCGACTTGAACGCGTCGACGCCCATGGCCACCAGGGCGCGCAGCTTTCCGGCGTACCACTCTCGGGCGGCGGGGTTGGTGAAGTCGACCAGGCCCATGCCGGCCTGCCACAGGTCCCACTGGAAGACGTCGCCGTTGGGGCGCTTGACCAGGTAGCCGTTGGCGGCGCCTTCGGCGAACATCGGCGAGCGCTGCGCGATGTACGGGTTGATCCACAGGCACGTCTTGAGTCCCCGGTCGGCGAGCCGTTTGAGCATGCCCGGCGGGTCGGGGAAGACGCGCGGGTCCCACTCGAAGTCGCACCAGTTGAACTCGCGCATCCAGAAGCAGTCGAAGTGGAAGACGGACAGCGGCAGGTCCCGGTCGGCCATCCCGCCGACGAACTTGTTGACCGTCTCCTCGTCGTAGTCGGTGGTGAACGAGGTGGTCAGCCACAGGCCGAAGGACCAGGCCGGCGGCAGCGCGGGCCGCCCGGTCAGGGCGGTGTACTTGCGGATGATGTCGGCCGGGGTGGGGCCGTAGATGACCAGGTAGGACAGGCGCTGCCCGGCGACGCTGAACTGGGTGCGGGTGACCATCTCGGAGGCGACCTCGAAGGACACCTTGCCGGGGTGGTCGACGAGCACGCCGTACCCGCCGTTGGTGAGGTAGAACGGTACGTTCTTGTACGCCTGCTCGCTGCTGGTGCCGCCGTCCTCGTTCCAGATGTCGACGGTCTGGCCGTTCTTGATCAGCGGGCCGAACCGTTCGCCCAGGCCGTAGACGACGTGGCCGACGCCGAGGTCGAGCTGCTCGTGGATGTAGTCGCCGTCGGGGCCGGTGACGGCGCCCATGCCCTTCCAGCCGCTGCCGGTGAGCCGCCGGCCGTCGGCGAGGAAGTCGAGCCCCCAGTTGTCGCCGTCGTTGAACCGTGCGGTCAGGGCGCCCGAGGTGAGTGAGAGCCGGTCCACGGTGACGTCCACCGGAGCATCGTCAATGACGAAATTCGGGGTTCGGGAACGCTCTCCCTGGAAGTGCGACACCGTCACCCGGATGACGTCGGGAGCGGGGGCCGTGCACTCGACGGTGAGGAGGCCGGAGTTGAGCGTGTCACCGCGGTGGTGGATCGGCCGGGTCGCCGCCCAGACGGTCAGCGAGTCCGGGCCGGGTGCCGTGTCCTGGAGGTGAGCGGGGTGCAGCACGGTGAGGCCGCCACGTTTGCGCCAATAGCCGTCGGTGAACTTCATGAAAGTCCTTTACTGGGGATCACTTGATGGCGCCGGCGGCGATGCCGCGCGTGAGGGTCCGCTGGAAGATCAGGAAGAAGAGGATCGCCGGGACGATGCCGATCAGGGCCGAGGCGCTGGTCGTGGTGGCGTCCATCATCCGGTCGCCCTGGAGCACGCCGAGGGCCACCGGGACGGTCTGGTTGTCGTTGGATACCAGGAAGACCAGCGGCAGGAAGAACTCGTTCCAGGTCCAGATGAAGAAGAAGGTGAACAGCACCGCGAGGGTCGGCCCGCTGACCGGGACCACCACCCGCCACAGGGTCCGCCACTTCCCGGCGCCGTCGACGGCGGCGGCGTCCAGCAGTTCCCTGGGGAATTCGGAGTAGACCGAGGTGAGCAGGTAGGTGCCGAAGGCGCTCTGGATGACCGTGAAGATGATGACGATCGCGATCAGGCTGTCGTAGAGGCCGGCCTCCTTGGAGATGTAGTACAGCGGGTAGACCAGCACCTCCTGCGGCAGCAGGTTGGCGACCAGGAAGAACACCAGGAACCAGACCCGGCCCTTCACCCGGCCGATGCCCAGGGCGTACGCGTTGAGGATCGACAGCACGACGCCGAGCACCGACACGGCCAGCGCGGTGACGAAGCTGTTCCAGAGCTTCTGGCCGAAGTCCACCCGGTTCCAGAAGTCGACGATGCCGTCCCAGTACAGCTCCGCCGGGATGGACAGCGGCCCGTTGGCGGCGTAGTCGGCCGGGCTCTTGAACGCGTTGACGGCGACCGCCAGCATCGGCCCCACCATCAGCAGGAGCAGCACCAGCAGCCCGGCCAGGACGAGGAATCGAACCGGATTGCGGTGTTTCGCCGCCTCCGGCGCGTCGGTCGTCACGGCCTGGCCGGGGGCTTCCTTCAAAACGGTCATCGCAGCTCCTCCGACCGGTGCTGGAGTCGCAGGAACAGGAAGGCGAGAATCACGATCAGCACGGTGAGCACCGTGGAGATCGCCGAGCCGTAACCGACCCGGGCCTTCTCGAAGTAGTTCTCGTAGGCGAAGTACGACGGCACCATGGTGCTGTTGGCCGGCCCGCCCTTGGTGAGCACGAACACCTGCGCGAAGATCTTGAGCGCCGCGATCGTGGTGGTGACCAGCACGACGTAGAACTCGGGCCGGATCATGTGCACGGTGATCTTGCGGAATCGCTGCCACCAGGTCGCGCCGTCCAGGTCCGCGGCCTCGTAGAGCGACGGGTCGATCCGGGAGAGCCCGGACATGAACATGACGATCGGGTAGCCCAGCTGGAACCAGATCATCACCCCCATCACGCTGTACAGCGCGTAGTTCTCGTCGCCGAGCCAGTTCTTGGCCAGGCCCTCGAGACCCACGGTGTTCAGGATCTGGTTGAGCGCGCCGTAGCTGGGATGCAGGATCCAGCTCCAGACGATGCCGGTGACCGCGACCGGCAGCACCTGCGGCAGGTAGTAGCCGGAGCGGAACAGCCCGGCCCACCGGTCGCCGAAGTGCTTGGCCACGTAGTCGAACAGGACGGCGGCCAGCACCAGCCCGAGCAGGGTCGGCACCACCGCCATCGCGATGACCAGCAGCCCGATGTTGCCGAACGACTGCCAGAACAGGCTGTCCTCGAAGAGCCGGGTGTAGTTCTCCAGGCCGACCCACCGGGGGTCGCCGACGCCCGTCCATTTGGTGAAGCTGTAGTAGACCGTCATCACCAGCGGTACGACGATCACGCCCAGCGAGGCCAGCACACCGGGAATCAGATAGACCGCGTACCCGCGGTTCTTTGTTACACGTCCGGCCATGCCGGGCCCCTTTCCGCGGCGTGGGCGGTGCCAGCCGCCCACGCCGCGCTCAACGCGAGGTCACTCGCTTCACTTGCCGAGGTCGGCCAGGTTCTCGTTGTACGGCTTGGCGATCTCGTCGAGGAAGGCGTCCGGGGTCTTCGAGCCGTTGATCAGGCCCTGCACACCGGCGACGAGCACGTCGTAGTAGCCGGGAGCCGGCCAGTCCGGGTAGAAGGCGAGGCCGTCGCTGGTCGAGATCTTGTTGAAGGTCTCGACGAGTTCCTTGTTCTTCGGGTCGGTGATCTGCGCGGGGTCGGCCGCGACCGGGACGCCGCCGCTGTTGCCGAGCAGCGCCTGGACCTCGGGCGACATGGTGATGTCGATGAAGTCGTACGCCAGCGTCTTGGCCTTGCTCTTCTCCGGCACGACCCACAGGTTGCCGCTGGAGCCCGGGTGCAGGGTGTTACCCGGGAAGAGGAAGGTGCCCCACTCGAAGTCCTTGATGTCGCTGGCGAAGCGGCCGTACCACCAGGAGCCGGAGATCAGGATCGGGAACTTGCCCTGGGTGAAGGAGACGCCCATGTCCTCGGCCTTGATGCCGGCCGAGTCCTTGCCGATGTAGCCCTTCGACACCCAGTCGGCGAACGTCTGCGCGCCGTAGGTCAGCTGCGGGCCCTTGAAGTCGACCTTGTTCTTGTACAGCTGGTAGTCGTCGACGAAGGCCCGGTCGGACTTCGCCAGCGCCAGCTCGTAGAAGATCTGCTGCGCGGGGTACTCCGCGCCGCCGACGGCGAGCGGGGTCACCTTGTTCGCCACGAAGGTGTCCATCACCTTGGTGAACTCGTCGAGCGTGGTGGGAACGGCCAGCTTGTACTGGTCGAACATCTTCTTGTTGTAGTAGACGGTGACGAACTCGCCGTAGTTGGGCACGCCGTAGACCTTGCCGGTGCCCATGATGCCGTCTTCGTCGTACTTCGCGGTGGTCTGCAGGCTGGCGCTGAGCTTCTTGTCCCAGCCGCGCTTGCCGAACTCGTCCGAGATGTCGGTGAGCAGACCCTGCTTGGAGAGCAGGCCGGCGGTCGCGTTGCCCTTGTTGTACTCCATCAGGTCGGGCGCACTGTCCGAGTTGAGGATCATCTGGGCGTTCTGCTGGATCTGCTCGAAGCCCTTCTCCTCGAACTTCACCTCGACGCCGGGGTGGCTCGCCTTGAACAACTCGATGGATTTGTTCCAGGCGACGCCCATGGCGCTCTCCGGCGCCTCGTAGTGCCAGAGGGTCAGGACCTTCGCGTCGGCGCCCTCCTCGGACGAACCCTCGTCTCCACCGCACGCGGCGAGACCGAGGGAAGCTGCCAGCAACAGAGCACCGGCGGCAAGGCCGGATCGTGATCGGAACATAGCCGTCCTCCCAGGGGGACTGGTCAGGGAAGCGAAAATTCGTCGAAGCGCTTCGACGATGGGCTCTGAGCAGACGCTAGGGAACGAGCGCCATTCGTGTCAACGGTGTGACGACGAGATTTCGCGGCAGCTTTCCCGCTCGACCAGACTCGGCGCGAGCAGGCGGGTGTACTCCACGCGGCGACCGTCCAGCAGCCGGATCACGGTCTCCACCGCGAGCGTGCCGACGTCATGGGCCGGAATGTCGATCGAGGTCAGGTGCACCGGCATCGCCGTCGCCACGTCACGCGGGCAGACCGCGACGACGGAGACGTCCTCCGGCACACGCCGGCCGGTGGCGTGCAGGAGGTCGAGCAGCGGCCGCAGCGCCTCCTCATTGTGCACCACCAGGGCGGTCAGCCCGGCCAACTCGGCATCCAGGTCGGCCATGCAGGAGCGCACGCCCTCGGCGCCCGGCTCGCACGGGTGGGTCACCGTCTGCAGGCCCAGATCGACCGAGGTCTCCAGGAAGCCGGTCAGGAACCGGTCGGCGTACGTCGTCTGCCGCCTGTACACCGCCGGGGACGGGCCGACCAGGCCGATCCTGCGGTGCCCGTGCACGGCCAGATGCGTGAGCGCCACCCGGGCGGCGGCCGCGAAGTCCAGGTCCACGCAGGCGATGCCGGTGTGGTCGGCGGGCAGGCCGATCAGCACCGACGGCTGCTTGAGCTTGCGCAGCGCCGGGATACGCAGATCGTCTCGTTCCAGGTCCATCAGTATCAACGCGTCGACCATGGTGCTGTGGGCGACGCGTTCCAGCCCGGCGGTGCCCTCGTCCTTGGTCAGCAGCAGCACGTCGTGATTGAACGACCGCGCCGCCGTCACCACGGCGGTCGCGAACTGCATGATGACCGGCACGTTCACGTCCACCCGCAGCGGCGCCACCAGGGCGATCACGTTGGTCTTGCTGCTCGCCAGGGCACGGGCCCCGGCATGCGGGTGGAAACCGAGCTCGGCGATCGCGGCCTGCACCCGGGCGCGGGTCTCCGCCGAGATCGGGCGGCGGCCGCTCAGCACGTACGACACCGTGCTGGGCGAGACCCCGGCCGCCTTGGCGACGTCGTTGATCGTCGGCACTGCGCCTCCCCAAGTCGCCACGGCCTTCCCCTTCCGTCGATCCTAGGAGATCAGCGGGGGTGCACCCGGGCGGGTACACCCCCGCCGGCCGTCACGTGATGCTGAACGTGGCCAGCCGCAGGCCGGGGCTGGGCACCAGGTAGACGTCCTGCCGGCCGGAGAAGCGGGCCAGCGTGGCCGTCACGGTCGCGTACCGGTAGACGTCGCCGGTGCCGGGCAGCGCCGCCGTGCCGAGCAGACGGCCCTTCGGCGAGCCGAGGCGCACCTCGACCGTCCCGGAACCGGAGGCGCGAGCGGTGAACGTGGTGCCGCCACGCAGCGCGGCGTCCTCGAACGCGATCCAGTCACCGGCCCCCTGCGCGCCGACCACGGTGCCGCTCGCCTTGCTCTCGTCGAGAAGCTTGACCCCGGCGTACGCGTCGAAGGTCTCCGCTCTTGTCGGAACGGACAGGTCGCGGGCCGGAATGGTCTCGCCCTTGACGGCGAGGGTGGCCCGCTGCCGGATGTCGCTCGACGACGCGCCGAGCAGCACGTCGTGCACCGAGGTCTCGACCACCCAGCGCTGCCGGGTCTGGTCCCAGCGGGCCAGGTCGGACGGTTTCACGTCGAAGGTGACGACCTTCGACTGCCCCGGGGCGAGCGAGATCCGCTGGAAGCCCCGGAGCTGCTTGTTCGCGGTCTCGTCACGGGAGCTGCGCTGGTGGGTGTAGAGCTGGACCACCTCGTCACCGGCCCGCTTTCCGGCGTTGGTGACGGTCACGCTGACCCTGCCGTCGCGAACGGCCGGCACGCCGTACCGGAACGTGGTGTACGACAGCCCGTGCCCGAACGCGTAGAGCGGCTTGGCCTCGCTGTACAGGTACGTCTGGTTCGTGGCGGCGATGTCGTACTGGAACAGGTCGCCGGGCAGCTGATCGTCGGACCGGTACCAGGTCTGGGTGAGCCGCCCGGCCGGGTTCACGTCGCCGTAGAGCACGTCGGCGACCGCGTGCCCGGTCTCCGCCCCGGCGTGCGTCGTCCACAGGATGCCGGGCACGTGCTGCTGCGCCCAGTTGATCGTCTGCGGATAGCTGCTCTGCAGCACCACCACGGTCCGCGGGTTCGCCGCCCGGACCGCCCTGATCAGCTCCTCCTGACGCGCGCCCAGGGCGGTGGAGACCCGGTCGTGCACCTCACGGCCGGCCACGAACGGGTCGGTGCCGACCACGACCACCGCGGTCCGCGCCTTCCTCGCGCTCGCGGCGGCCTCGGCCACCCCGTCGACCAGCAGCTCGCGGGTGAACCTGGCGGCGCCCGCCGCGGTGGCCGAACCCAGGGTCAGGTTGCCGTCGGCGCCGACCGTGACGTAGTGCTCCTTCGGGAACCAGGGCTCCTGCGTCTCGTAGCCGGCGTAGTGCAGCACGACCGTGCCGTCCGGCTGCTCCTCCACCTTGAACTGCTGCTGCACGAACCAGCCGGAGGGCTCGTCGGCGTTCGCGGCGAACGGGCCCCAGTTGTAGGAGACCAGCTTGCCGTTGGCCACGCTGCGCAGAGTGGACACGCCGTCGCCCCAGTCCACGGTGTCGAACTGGGCGGCCGGGCCGGGCTCGGCGGCGGTGCCGATCACGCCGCCGTCCAGTGCGGCGACGTACCGGCCGGTGGCGGCGTCCTTCAGCGCGATGCGGTCGGCGCCGGCGCTCGTGGACACGGCGGACGCCCGCTCGGTGATGCCGTCGAGGACGCTGACGCGGTACGGGAGCCGGCCCCCGTACCAGTCGCTGTAGAGCTTGTCGGCCGTCGGACCGACCACCGCGACCGAGCCGCCCGGCGTGAGCGGCAGGATGCCGTTGTTCTTGAGCAGCACCGATGCGTCGGCGGCGGTCTCCCGGGCGAGCGCGCGGTGCGCCGGGCTGTCGATCACCGACGGGGTGATGTCCGCGTAGGGACCGCCGTCCGGGTCGAACTCACCGAGCCGGAAACGGATGCTCAGCGCGTTGCCGACCGAGGCGTCGATGTCGGACTCGGCGAGCAGGCCCCGCTCGAGCGCCTCCTTGATCGCGGTGACCGTGGGCACGGCGTCGGTGTCGTTGACGGTGAAGCTGTCCAGGCCGGCCTTGATGGTGGCCGCGTTCGCCTCGGCCTGGGTGACGAAGTAGGCCTGCGAGCCGGTCAGGTTGGTCGGCGCCCAGGCGTCGCTGACGTTGAACAGGCGCTCGTCGCTCCAGTCGCGCAGCAGCGTGCCGAGGTCCGGGTCGACGGTCGCCGGCCGGCCGTTGATCAGGTTGTAGGAAGCCATCACACCGGTGACCGCACCGTTCTTCAGCGCGATCTCGAACGGCTTGCGGTCGTATTCGTTGAGCACCCGCTGCGGCACGTTCGACGAGGTGCGGTCACGCGACGTCTCGTTGTTGTAGGCGGCGTAGTGCTTGAGCGTGGGCGCGACTTTCAGATGGTCCGGGTCGTCGCCCTGCAAGCCCTGGCCGTAGGCGGTCGCGATCGCGCCGGAGAGCAGCGGATCCTCCGAGTAGCCCTCCTCGTTGCGGCCCCAGCGCGGGTCGCGCAGCAGGTTGACCACCGGCGCCCAGGTGTTGAGGCCCCAGATCTCCGGGTCCTGCGCGTGGAAGCCGCGCAGCTCGTCGCCGACCGCCTCGCCGACGCGGGTGATCAGTGCCGGGTCCCACGTGCTGGCCAGGCCGACGGCCTGCGGGAACACCGTGGCCGTGGCGTCGACCTTGGCGGAGTTGTTGCGGTGGTCGTTGGACCAGGCGACCCCGTGCAGGGCCTCGGTGCCGGTCTTGAACAGTCCGATGCCGAGTCGCGGGACGGCCGGCTGGTACTGGTGCAGCAGGGAGATCTTCTCGTCCAGGGTGAGCCGGCCGACCAGGTCGTCGACGCGGGCCTGGAGCGGCAGTGACGGATCACGGAACGGGTAGGCGGGGTCGGCGTGCGCCGCTCCCGGCGCCAGTGGCACGACCAGCAGAGCGGCGGCGAGCGCGGTCAGGCCGCGTCGGAAACGCATGACGGTCTCCTTTTAAAAGGCACGGCTGATAACCCGTCCGCGCTGATATCCGATTTCTGAGAATCGGTCGAAGCGCTTCGACGGGCGATCGGATAAATGCGACGACGGTTCAGGGATACGGTGACGCCCACCATAGATCCCGGCTGATGCGCCGGGCAACAGTCGCCCGTGACTTCGCAGAAATCCGCCGGCAACAGGAGGCAGAATGGGTGGCGTGCGACTCATCGTCATCGGCGGCGACGCGGCAGGCATGTCCGCCGCGTCCCAGGCCCGTCGCCGCCGCGGGCCGGACGAACTGGAGATCCTCGCCTTCGAACGGGGTGACTACACATCGTATTCCGCGTGCGGCATCCCGTACTGGGTCGGCGATCTCGTCGACGGCCCGGAGGCGCTGATCGCCCGGGACCCCGAGACGTTCCGCCGGGACCGGATCGAGGTCCGCACCGGACACGAGGTCACCGGCATCGACCTGGACAAACGCACCGTCACCGTGCGGGCCGGGGACCGCACCTTCGACGAGGGCTTCGACCAGCTCGTCTACGCCACCGGCGCCACCCCGATCCGTCCGCCGTGGGCCGACACACCCGCCCGCGGCGTCTTCGGCGTGCAGACGCTCGGTGACGGAGCCGCCCTGCGGGAGTGGCTGGCGCCCGGCCGGGAGACCGCGGTCGTCATCGGCGGCGGCTACATCGGCGTCGAGATGGCCGAGGCCCTGGTCCGCCGCGGACTGCGGGTCACGCTGGTGGAGAAGGCCCCGCAGCCGATGTCCACCATCGACCCCGACATGGGCGCGCTCGTGGCCGAAGCGGTGCGCGGGCTCGGCATCGACCTGCGCACCGGGGTGACGGTGAACGCGCTGGAGACCGGTGGCGGCCGGGTCCGGGCCGTGGTCACCGACGACGGGACGATCCCCGCCGACGTCGTCGTCCTCGGCCTCGGCGTGCGCCCCGACACCGCCATGGCCTCGTCCGCCGGCCTTCCGGTCGGGCCGGCCGGCGGGCTCGTCACCGACCTGCGGCAACAGGTCACCGACGGGATCTGGGCGGCCGGCGACTGCACCCAGGTCTTCCACCGGATCAGCGGGCGGCCCGCGCACGTGCCGCTCGGCACCCACGCCAACAAGCAGGGCCGGGTGGCGGGCATCAACATCGGCGGCGGCTACGCGACGTTCCCCGGCGTCATCGGCACCGCCATCACCAAGATCTGCGACCTGGAGGTGGCCCGGACCGGCCTGTCGTCCCGGGAGGCCGACACCGCCGGGTTCCGCTACGTCACCGCCACCATCGAGTCCACCAACCGGGCCGGCTACTTCCCCGGGGCGGTGCCGATGACGGTCAAGGTGCTCGCCGAACGCGACACCGGCATGCTCCTCGGCGCCCAGATCGTCGGCCGCGCCGAAGCCGCCAAACGCATCGACGCCTTCGCCGTCGCCGTCTGGAACCGGATGACCGTCACCGAGATGACCGCCCTCGACCTCGGTTACGCCCCGCCCTACGCCCCCGTCTGGGACCCGATCCTGATCGCCGCGCGCAAGGCCGTCGACGCCCTGGCCGGCTGATCGGCCACTCGCCCGGCTGCCGCCGCTTCCGCCTGCCGTGCTCCGGCAACCCCATCCGGCGGTACGGCGTTCGCCGCCCCGCCCAATCGTGGCCGCCCCGCCCGCGCCACGCGAGCCGTTGCCGGGTCACGGCCCTGCCGCGCCCGCCGGGCTGACCTCGGTGGTCCAGCTGGTTGTCGGGGCTGTCGCACACCACCGAACCGGTGAGCGGCATCCCGCGTACCCCGGAAAGCACCGGGAACCCGGCGGCGAACCGCTCGCCGAGACGGTTTCGCCGATCACCGGGGGGTGAGCGCGGCGAGGACCGCCGGGGCGCCGTCGCCGTCCCAGGCGCCGGTCAGCGTGGCGCCGGGCAGGCCCGTGCCGAGCCGCCGCGCCACGGTCAGCTCACCGGCGGCGGACCGGAGGACCACCGGATCGTCACCGGAGACCTCGACGACGTCGCCGAAGGCCGGCGTGTCGGCGCCGGAGCCGCGCAACGCCAGGTCGGGGTCACGGGGGACGCGCACGCCGCCGTCGTCCACCTCCTCGGGCGCCTCCCGGCCGGCGGCCCGGATCGTCTCGGCGAGCTGGGCCACGTAGACCGGATCGCCGACCGCGTCGTAGACCCAGCGGGCACCGAGAACGGAGTGCTCGGCGGTGCCGATCAGGAACCGCTCGGCGCCGGGCAGCGGCGCGCCCCGGTAGGTGAGCGGCACGTGCAGCAGCGGGCCCGCCCCCACCCGGATGATCATCGTCTCGATGCCGACCTGCCCGGCCGGGTCGTCGAACCGGGCCGCCGCGACCCGCTCCACCGTCCCGTCGGCGCCCCAGGGCCGGCCGGGCAGCCAGCCGGCGATCAGCTCGAGCTTGGAGGGGACGATCGTCGCCTTGTGCAGAAGAGCCATGCCAGGCAGCCTATGCCTTGTGGACCACCTCATCGCATGACCGGGGCGGGCTGCCGGCACCCGAGCCGTGGTCGTCCCGGCCCGGCGCGCCGTCCCTGCACGGCAGAGCGACAGCGGAGGCCGCGGCTTGGTTCTCTGTGTCGCTTTGGAGTGCGTGGTATGCGGCATCCGGTGGTGTGGGTGGTTCCGGCCGGGGTCCTGCTCGCCCTGGTGCTGATGCCGGTCAACGACGGTTTCTACCTCGGGGTCGTCAACCACGACCCGCAGGGCGACGAGCAGCAGTGGGAGTGGCGGTACGCCACCGAGGTGATGCGGCGGACGTCGGGTGTGCTCGTCGGGCACATGCTCGCCCTGGTCGCCGGGGTGCTGATCGGCCGGCGGCACCGGCACACGGTGGCGCTGGGGGTGGCCGTGGTGGCCGGCACGGTGCTCGGCCTCGCGGTGCTGGTGACGGCGCGGCTGGCCGGTGGGGAGCGGTTGCGGGTGGGCGCCGACGGGCGGGAGTTGTGGGAGCCGGCCGGGCTGGAGGGCCCGCCCTACTGGGCGCTGCTGCTGGCGTTCCCGCTGTACGCGCTGCTGGGTGTGGGCCTGGCGCGGCTGGTGGGCGGGCGGACGGGGGTGCCGGCCGTCATCGTGCTGGTCGCCGCGTGGCCGGTGGTGACGGCGTTCGGGCTGATGCGGGACGACGGGGCGAGCATCCCGGTGGCGCTGTTGTGGCTGATCCCGCCGCTGGCCGCGGCCACCGCGATCAGTTCGGCGGGCCGGTCGCCGGACGTCTGGCCGCCTGGTCCGGTGACGCCGGCCGGTGACTGGGGTGAGCACGCGGCGATCGCCCTGGTCGGCGGCCTGGTGATCTACGTGGTGGCGGTCACCGCTGTCTCGCCGTTGAGACAGCGGTGACGGTCCTGGCCGGACCACCGCGTCAGCCCGGAGCCCGCGCCGCGGCCCGGGCCCGGCAGGCGCTCGCGTGGAGCCGGCGGGACGGGGTGGATTCCGCGAGCGCTGTCCACCTCGTACCCCGAATGGTGTTTCTTTAAAGGCCCATGTCCTTCGCAATGATCATCTTCATCACCTCGGAGGTGCCGCCGTAGATGCGGTTGACCCGGTTGTCGGCGTAGAGGCGGGCGATCGGGTACTCGTTGATGAAGCCGTAGCCGCCGTGCAGCTGCAGGCAGCGGTCGATGACCCGGTGCGCCACCTCGGTGCAGAACAGCTTCGCCGACGCCGCCTCGGCCGCGGTCAGCTCGCCCGCGTCGAGGGCCTCCAGCGCGCGGTCGGCGACGGCCTGCGCGGCGTCCACCTCGGCCTGGCAGGCGGCCAGCTCGAACTTGGTGTTCTGGAAGCTGGCGACCGGCTGGCCGAAGACCTTGCGGTCCTGCACATACTGTTTGGCGAAGCGGACCGCGGCGGCGGCCTGCGCATAAGCGCCGTAGGCGATGCTCAGGCGCTCCTTCGGCAGGTTCTTGCCGAGGTAGTGGAAGCCCTTGTTCTCCTCGCCGAGCCGGTCCTCCACCGGCACCTTGACGTCGGTGAACGCCAGCTCGCCGGTGTCGGAGGTGCGCAGGCCCAGTTTGTCGAGCTTGCGGCCGACCGAGTAGCCCGGCAGCGTGGTGTCGACGTTGAGCAGGGTGATGCCGTAGCGGCGGTCGTCGGGCTTCGACGGCGAGGTACGGGCGCAGACGATCACCCGGTCGGCGAGGACACCGCCGGTGATGAAGGTCTTCGCACCGTTGAGCACGTAGTGGGTGCCGTCGTCCGACAGCCGAGCCGTGGTGCTCATGCCGGCCAGGTCGCTGCCGGTGCCGGGCTCGGTCATGGCCAGCGCGTACATCGTGTCGCCGGAGACGAAGTCGGGCAGCCAGCGCCGTTTCTGCTCCTCGGTGCCGAGGTCCAGCAGGTACGGCAGGCCGAGGGCGACGTGCGCCCCGGCCGCGCCGAAGGAGACCCCGGCCCGCATGGTCTCCTCGGTCTGGACGGCGGCGAACTTGAAGCTGCTGATGCCGGCGCCGCCGTACTCCTCCGGCACCTCGATGCCGAACAGCCCCAGCTCGGCGAGCTGCTTGTAGAAGTCCCGCGGCACCTGGCCGTCGGCGAACCACTGGTCGTAGCGGGGCACGACCTCGGTCTCGATGAAGGCGCGCAGGGTCTGCCGGAACGCCTCGTGGTCCTCGTTGAAGACGGAACGACGCATGGATCAGTCCTTCGGGCTAGAGACGGCGTCCGCCGTCGACGTAAATCGTCTGGCCGGTGACGAAGGATGCCGCGTCACTGGCCAGGAACGCGACCACCCGCGCCACGTCCTCCGGGCGGCCGACCCGGCGCAGCGGGGTGACCTCGGCGGCCTTGGCCCGCATGTCGGCGGCCGAGACGCCCACCCGGGCCGCGGTCGCGTCGGTCATCTCGGTGACGATGAAGCCGGGGGCCACCGCGTTGACGTTGATGTTGAACGGGCCCAGCTCCATGGCCAGGGTCCGGGTGAGGCCCTGGATGCCGGCCTTCGCGGCCGAGTAGTTGGCCTGGCCCCGGTTGCCGAGGGCGGACACGCTCGACGTGTTGACGATCTTGCCGGAGCGCTTCGGGACCATGTGCCGCTGGGCGGCCCGGCTGCACAGGAACGCGCCGCGCAGATGCACGTTCATCACGATGTCCCAGTCCGACGCGGACATCTTGTGCAGCAGGTTGTCGCGGAGCACTCCGGCATTGTTCACCAGCACGTCCACCCCGCCCAGCTCGCCGGCGACCTTGTTGATCACCGCGTCCACCTGGGCCTCGTCGGAGACGTCGCAGCCGAGCGCGAGGGCGGTCCCGCCGGACGACTTGATCCGGTCGACGGTCTCGGCGCAGGCCTGCTCGTCGAGGTCGAGGACGGCGACGGCGGCGCCCTCGCGGGCGAACTGGATGGCGGTGGCGGCGCCGATGCCGCGCGCGGCGCCGGTGACGATGGCTACCCGACTCATAAGGCGAATCCCCTGTCTCAGAACGCGCTGATACCGGTCAGCGCACGGCCGATGAGCAGTTTCTGGATCTGGCTGGTGCCCTCGTAGAGGGTGGTGACGCGGGCGTCGCGCATGGCCTTGCCGACCGGGAACTCGTCGACGTAGCCATAACCCCCGAAGATCTGGATGGCCTGGTTGGCGGCCTTGACGGCGCTCTCGGTGGCGAACAGCTTGGCCATCGACGCCTCGGTCCGGTACGGCAGACCGCGGTCGACCAGGTCGGCGGCACGCCAGACGAGCAGGCGGGCGGCGTCGGTCTCGACCGCCATGTCGGCGATCATGTCCTGGATCAGCTGGTAGCCGGCGATCGGCTTGCCGAACTGGGTGCGGTCCTTCGCATACGCGATGCTCGCCTCGAGGCAGCCCCGGGCCAGACCGACCGAGCCGGACGCGACCGCGATCCGGCCCTTGTCCAGCGCCGCCATGGCGATCTTGAAGCCGGCTCCCTCGTCGCCGAGCCGGTGGTCGTCGCCGATCCGGACCTCGTCGAGGATGATCTCGGCGGTGGCCTGGCCGCGCAGGCCGAGCTTGCCCTTGATCTCCCGGCGGGCGAACCCGGGCGCGCCGGTCGGGACCAGGAACGCGGTGACGCCCTTCGGGCCCGGCCCACCGGTCCGCGCGAAGATCAGCGCCACCCCGGCCCAGGTGCCGTTGGTGATGAAGATCTTCTCACCGGAGAGGACCCAGTCGTCGCCGTCGCGGACCGCCCTGGTGATCAGCGAGCCGGCGTCGGAGCCGGTGCCCGGCTCGGTGAGCCCGAAGCAGCCGAGGATCTCCCCGGCGCACATCGGCGGCAGCCATTGGACCTTCTGCGCCTCGGTGCCATACGCCTGGATGCTCTTGGCGACCAGGCCGAGCGAGACCGAGACGATGCCGCGCACGGAGGTGTCGCCGCGCCCGAGCTCCTCCATCATCAGGCAGTAGGTGACGAAGTCCCCACCCGAGCCGCCCAGCTCCTCGTCGATCCCGAGGCCGAGAAAGCCCAGGTCGGCGAGCTTGCCGACGATCTTCGTGTCGACCTGCTCGGCACGGTCCCACTCGGTGGCGTGCGGCACGACCTCACGGTCGACCCAGTCGCGGGCGAGGTCACGGAACTGCTGCTGCTCCGCCGTCAGGCTGAGGTCCACGGCGACTCCCTGGGTTTACTGAACACTGTCAGGTTTCTCGGGCCATGCTAACTTAACACCGTTAGTTGAACCAAGCCCTTCGGGAGGACCGCATGCCCCGGCCCACGACGCCGCTGCTGAGCCAGGCAGGCATCCGCGCCTCCGCCCTGGAGATCATCGACCGGGAGGGGCTGGACGGGCTGAGCATGCGCAAGCTGGCCGCCGCCCTCGGGGTGAGCGCCCCCGCGCTGTACTTCCACTACCCGACCAAGGAGCATCTGCTCGACGACGTGGCCAGCGAGATCATGGAGAAGGTGGACGTCTCCGCCTTCGGGCACGGCTGGCGGGAAGGCCTGCTGACGTGGGCCCGCTCCTACCGGGCGGCGCTCGCCGAGCACCCCAACATCGTCCCGTTCCTGGCACGCGGCCCCGGCCAGCGCGACGCCTCGCTGCGCCGGGCCGACGCCATCCACGGCGGCCTGGTCGCCGCCGGCTGGCCGCCCCGGGAGGCCACGATGATCGGCGCCTCCACCAAATACCTGGTGCTGGGCGCCGCGATGGGCTCGTTCTCCCGGGGCTTCGTCGACGACGTGCAGGTCTACCTGGACCGCTACCCGTCCCTGGGCGACGCCCACCGCTTGCGCGAGCACGCCGACACCGTCGACCGGGACAGCTTCGAGTTCGCCCTGACGATGTTCCTCGACGGCCTCGCCGCCCGCCTCTCGAAACCCTGATCACGGGCGCGGCGGCCGCAGGTTCAGGCCCGCGTCCAGCAGCTCGCGGCGGGTCTCGGCCAGACCGGCCGTGAAGTCGCTGCTGTCCTGGGCGAAGTAGCGGTGGAAGAACCAGGACGGCACCCGGGGCGCCCGCCGCCGGGTCAGGAAGAGCTGGTCCTGCACCTGCCGGGTCAGCAGGCACAGGTCCTGCCGCACCGCCGGGTCCCGGGCGACCGCCGCGGTCTGCAGGCAGCGGGCCCGCGAGAAACGGGCCACCCGGCGCCGCTCGGAGAAGATGCCGCGCTGCTCCCGGAAGGTGTCCCAGCCGAGCATCAGCATGCCGAGCGAGGGGACACACCACTGGACCACGAAGTCGGTGACCGTCGAGCCGCGGACCATCGCCGACAGCAGTCCCACGGCGGCCCAGGCGAGCAGGCCGACCAGCACGGTCCGGGCGTACCGGCGGCGGACCCGGCCACCCCAGGCGAGGTTGAGCTGCTGGCGGGTCAGCACGTCGAACGGGGGCGGCAGGTTCGGCATCGCGTACGACGCCCGCAGCGAGTCCTCCGAGCCACGGAACCGGCTGCTCAGCTTGTGCACGTCCTCGGCCGGCACCTCGTCACCGGCCAGCACGTGGTTCCACCGCAACTGGAACAGCCGCACCTCGAAGGCCTCCTGCAGCAGCGCGGCCCGGCGCAGCTCGCGGTGCGCCCAGGAGGCCAGGCCCAGCGAGTAGACGAGCGCCCACAGCGCTCCGGCCATGGTCACCGCGATGCTCAGCGAACGGGTGAACCCGGTCGACTCGAGCGCGCCGGCGAAGACCGCGCCCAGCCCGAGAGCGGCGAGCGTGACAGAGATGGCGATCCGCAGCGCGGCGAGGCGGCGGACCCGGGCGTGTGACACCGTCATCGCTCGAATCAGGTGACAGAGCGTGGGCTCCAGCTGACGCTGCCGCACCACAGATCTCCGCTCGGACATGCGCGCCACCGCCTGCGCCACGGATCACATCGGATACCGCAAGATTAGCCCCGATTAACAGACATGCTCATCTATATCTCCAGATGGCGGTAAGGTCAGGGCGTTCGGAGGGCGGCCGTCGGGGAGAGCCGGCGCCGAGCGTCGCCGCCGGCGCCCACGACGGAGCCACCGAGGGCTCCTGCTCGTCCGCCGCGTAACCGACCGTCACGGCGCTGCCCGACAGCACTCCCCCGGCCGGGTGACGAACACGCCGTCGTGATCACCCGGGCCCGGTGGGCCGCCTAGCGTCGTCCCCATGTTCGGACGCGTGATCATCGCGGCGGCCACGCTGGCGGCGGCACTG
Source organism: Actinoplanes sp. NPDC049802 (assembly GCF_040656595.1). Classification (NCBI taxonomy): domain Bacteria; kingdom Bacillati; phylum Actinomycetota; class Actinomycetes; order Micromonosporales; family Micromonosporaceae; genus Actinoplanes; species Actinoplanes sp. NPDC049802. Next base: position 12,325 of record NZ_JBFAMR010000085.1, on the reverse strand, counting down.
CCCTCCCCCGCCCACGCCGGCGGCCGGTACGGCCCGGAGCTCGTCGACAAGTACGCCGTCCCGGCCGTCCGCTCGGGCGCCACCGAGTGGGTGAAGACCTGGTGGACCAGCAAGTCGGACGTGTGCGACGTACGGGTCGTGGTGTCCGCGCCCGGGGTGACCGTCACCTATCCGGAGAACACGAAGACGTACACGTCGTTCCGCCGGACCGCCGACCTGGCCCGTGGCGACAACGACTACACCGCCTTCCGGGTGACCGCCACCGCCGCCGTGACCAGGTGGATCGACTTGAGGACCGAGGTCAGCTACACGAAGCTGGCCGCCGGCACGCTCAGACCCGGCAGCGCGGTCAACGTGCCCTGCACCGGTGACCGCAGCGACCGGATCACTACAACACGCCTGCTGATTCTGGGCGGATAGGGCCGGAATCAACTCCAACGGGACGGCGCTACCCTGGTCCGATGCCGACCAGCCGGACACGCCCGCTCCTCCTGCTGCTGACGGCGGCCGCTCTGATCGTCGCCCTGGTGGTGGCGGTCGGGCTGGCCCGCGGCGACGAGCCGGACGGCGCCCCGGCCGCCGCCCCGAGCGTGTCCGTCCCGGTGACGCCGGGCAGCCCCGCGGCGACCGTCGCGGCGGCCGCCACGCCACCGGACGGTCTGCCGGTGATCGCCTATGCGAAGGGGCCGCGTGGCCTGCCCGCCGACCCCGACCCCGGATCGGTGTCCGCCCTCACCGAGGCGCTGCGGCCCGCGCAGCGGATGGCGCTGTACGACGCCCCCGGCGGCCGCCCCCGCGCCTGGCTCCCGCCCCGGATCAGCGGGCTGCCGGTGGTCGCCCCGATCGTCGCCCGGCAGAACGGCTGGGCCGCCGTGCTGGTCCCGGCCGCGAACCGCACCGTCGGCTGGGTGCCGGAGGCCGGGTGGCGGGCCGAGCCGCTGCGCGACCAACTGCTCGTCGACCTGGCCGACCGCCGCCTCATCTGGCTGCGGGAAGGCGCCGTCAAAGCCCGGTGGACCGTGGCGATCGGTGCCGACGCCACCCCGACGCCACACGGCCGCACCTTCGTGATGGGCCGCACCGGCACGTCCGGCGGCGTCTTCGCCGGGCTCGACGCGCTGGTGCTCGGCTCGGTGCCCGAGGAGCCGGAGAAGCTGGCGGCCGGCCTGCGGGGCGCGCACACCGGCATCCACGCCTGGACGAACCGGTCCGCCTTCGGCAAGGAGGTGTCCAACGGCTGTGTGCGGACCCCGGCGGCCGCCCAGCGCGAACTGCTCGATCAGGTCGACCCGGGCACCCCGGTGATCGTCACAGCGTGACCACCGCCCCGGTGAGCCGGGAGCGTTCCGCCGCCCACACCACGCGGTGGCTGTCCAGGCTGGCCCGCGCCCCGGAGCCGAGCAGCGACTGATCCCGGGTCGCGACCGCGTCGACGAACGCGCGGATCAGCCCCGCGTCGCCGCCGCCGTGCCCGCCGGCCGCCGTACCGTCACCGGCGACGACCGGCACGTCCCGGCGGCTTCCGTCGCGGAAGTCGGTCAGCGTCAGCGTCACGCCGTCGCCCTCCAGACTGCCGTGACTGCCGAAGATCCGGGTACGCCGATGCCCGTCCCCCGGGGTGAACGCCACCATCGAGAACGCCGCCGTCGCCCCGCCCGCGAACTGCAGGTTCACCACCTGGTGGTCGACCACGTCGTTGTCGCAGTCGTAGACGCACCGCCCGTAGTCGCCGGTCCGCAGCGCCTTGCGGACCGCCGTCTCGGTCGGCTCCTCGGTGACCGCGCCCAGCGGCCACCGCTCCCGTGCGGGATCACCCAGGCACCCCAGGTAGAGGCGCACCGCGGAATACGGGCAGTCCGGCTCCACCCGGCAGTCCAGGCAGCGGCCCGCCGCCCCGCCGGGACGGTTCTCCGGCCGGAAATGGGTCAGCGACCCGAACGACGACACCCGCTCCACCGGCCGCCCGACCAGGAACATCAGCCAGTCCAGATCGTGACAGGACTTGGTGAGCAGCATCGGCCCGGACTCCGCCTCCCGACGCCAGTTGCCGCGGACGAACGAGTGGGCGGCATGCCACCAGCCGACGGGCTCCAGGTGCTGGACGCTGATCACGTCGCCGAGCAGGCCGGCGTCGAGCACCCGCACGATCGCCGCGGTGTACGGCGTGTACCGCAGCACGTGGCAGACCGCGAAGATCCGCCCGCTGCGCTCGGCCGCCTCGGTGATCCGCCGGGCGGCCGGCTCCGCCGGGGCCATCGGCTTCTCCAGCAGCACGTCGAGGCCCCGGCCGAGCAGGGCGACCGCCGGTTCCTCGTGCATCCGGTCCTGGGTGGCGACGACGACCGCGTCGATCCCGTCGCAGCCGGCCAGGCCACGCCAGTCGGTGAAGACCCGCTCCGGCGGCAGATCGTGCTCGGCGGCGAACCGGGCACGGCGTACCGGATCGGGCTCGGCGACCGCGGTGATCCGGCACCGCCCGGTGGCCGCCGCGTGCCGCGCGTAGGCGGCGCCCCGCAGCCCCGCCCCGGCGACCGCGAACCGGACCGTCATCAGCGCGCGACCGGTTGCGCGCTCGGGGCGCAGCTCACCCAGCGGCTCGCCGCGCAGCGCGGCCCGCCGCCCCGGTTGGCGGCCAGCCGAGTGATCGTCTTCGGCGCGGGCGCCGCTTCCCGCAGCATCTCCCGGCGCACCTCGTCGAGCAGGTCCGGCATCGCCAGCCCGAGCGCCCGGCAGATCGCCGCCAGCACCTCCGACGACGCCTCCTTGGTGCCGCGCTCCACTTCGGAGAGGTACGGCAGCGACACCCCGGCGGCCGCGGCCACCTCCCGCAACGTGCGGCCCTGACCCAACCGGATCCGCCGCAGCACCGCACCGATGACCCGCCGCAACAGTGGCATGCCCCGTCCCCCTCCACCCGACTCGTCCGCTGCCATCATCGCCCGGCGCGCCCGGCGGTGCTACGGTAGGCCCAACCGGATCCCGGATGCAGGCGCCTTGATCGCCCCCGCTGATCCATCCTCCCCGAGCCGTTCACCGGCTTTCCGCGCCGGCGGCGCACTCTCTCGAATCGAGTCACCACCATGACCGGTCCGTACCCGTCCGGCACCCGCCACGACGGGCTTCTGCCGCACCCCGCCGAACTCGCCGCCACCGCGCGGCTGCGCCACGCCCTCTCCGGCCCCGACCGCCGCGAAACCATGACCCGACTGCGCAGAGAGCTCCGCGCGACGCCCACCAACGTGGAGTTTCTCACCAGATTTCGTACGCGTGAGCACAGTCCCGCCCGTACCCCGCGATCTTTCCGGTCCCTTGCGGCCGTGCCGCGTCCGCCGGGCGTGAGCGCGCCGCTCAGCTCAACCGATCAATGATCCTCTTGGCTTCGGCGAGGTCGGCGCCGGTGTGGGCGCGATAGGCCTTGATCGCCTGGATCTTGCGACCGTTCCGGAGGTGTTCCAGGACGTCCGGATAGTCCGCCGCGGGTTCGGGGATCTCCATCCGGGCGAGCAGCAGGTCGAGCTTGCGCTCGACGGCGGCGAGACGGGCGCTCTGCCGGGCACGGTCCCGGGAGGCGTTGCCGAGCTGGGCGCCGACCAGCACGAAGAGGATCATGACTGGAATCGTGAGAAGAAGTACGTCCACAGCAGGATGGTGACACCCGGCCGCACCCTTCACCGATAGGCTGCTCGGATGGCGGTCGAGGCCGTGGTGCGGGAGCTGCTCGCCGCGATTCCGGTGGGCTGCACCTGGGTCGTGCCCGTGCGCGGGCCGGCCGGTGAGCTGCGGGATTTCCGGATCGCGGCGACGAGCGACCAGATCCGGGACATCTTCGGGCGGGGCACGCAGCGCATCGACAAGCTGCTCGGTGAGCTCTACCCCTCGCTGGTCGGCAGTCCGTTGTGGAACCTGTACGCCCAGGTCCTGGAGACCGGCGAGCCGGGCCGGATGGACGAGTTCCGCCACGAGGAGACCCGGACCGGGGCGGTGGCCGAGTCCCGGTTCGAGATCAGCGTCTACCGGGTGCTGGGTGGCCTGCTGGTCTGGTGGCAGCGGGTCGACGAGTACCAGCGCCGCCTGGAGCACACCGAGGTGCTGGGCAGCCTGGGCTGGGCGGAGTACGACCTGGTGACCGCCGGCAGTGACTGGTCCCCGGGGATGTACCGGATCTTCGGCCGCACCCCGGCGGAGGGCCCGTTGTCGCGGACCGATCAGGCGCGGGCGATGCTGCCGGAGGACCGGGGGATCGCCGAGACCGCCTGGCAGACGCTGGACAGTGGCGCGACCTCCGACGTGACGATTCGCTTCCTGATCGGTGAGAAGGTCAAGCACCTGCGGATCCTGTCGGACGTGGCCCGCGACGCCACCGGCTCGCCGGTGAAGATCTACGCCGTGGTGCAGGACGTGACGGCCCGCGTCGACTCGCGTACCGAGATCGAGCGCCTCAGCGACCGGCTGCGCAGCCGCGAGATGACCGCGCTGGCCGAGCACCGTCTGGCCGGCCAACTGCAGAACATGATCCAGCCGGTGCCGGCGGCCCCGTTCGCGCTGGCCGGGCTGGAGGCGATGGTCAGCTATCTGCCGGCGGAGCGGGCCGTGCAGGTGGGCGGCGACTGGTACCACGCGCAGACCCTCGAGGACGGGCGGGTGGCGCTGGCGATCGGCGACGTGGCCGGGCACGGGCTGGAGGCGGCCAGCGGGATGGCGCACCTGCGGTTCGCGCTGGTGGCGTGGCTGTCGATCGGCATCCACACGCCGGGTGAGCTGCTGCGGCACATGAACCGGCTGTGTGCCCAGCTGGGCATCACCGGCACGGCCCTGGTGGCGATCTACGATCCGCGGACCCGGTCGCTGCCGTGGGCCCGGGCCGGGCATCTGCCGCCGCTGCTGGGCCGCGCCGGCACGAGCACGGAGCTCACACGCCCGCCGGGCCTGCTGCTGGGCGCCGAGCCGGAGACCGAGTTCCCGGAGGTGAGCGCTCAGCTTGCGCCGGGCGATCTGGTGCTGTTCTTCACCGACGGCCTGGTGGAGCGGCGCGACCTGGGCGTGGACGGCCGGTCGGCGGAGGTGCACGGGCACCTGTCGGCGATCTCCGCCGATCCGGGGACCGCGCCACTGCCGCGCATCCACAAGCTCCTCTACGCGCCGAGCCCGGACGACGACACCTGCACCCTCGCGGTCCGCGTGGTCGCCTGACGGCTCAGCCGAGGGACGCGAGCCAGCCGGGCGCGCATTCTTCGGCGGCGCGCGTCCAGGCCGCGGTTCCGCCCGGCAGAGGCCATGCCACGGTACGCCCGAAGGCGCCCTCCGCGGCCGAGAGATCCCGTGCGAACTGCCGCCCCAGTTCCACCAGAACGGGTTCCGGGACGGACCGGGCCCGCAGTGCCTCGTCGTTGTGCCGGTAGCGGTCGGCGACGGCGGCCGTGTCCCGGGCGATCCGGGCGGGGTCGACGGCCGAGACGGTGAGCACCGCCGGCGCCCGGTCCTCGGCGAGCGCCGCCACGAGCCGGTCGTGGCCGTCGAGCAGCAGGTGACAGTCCAGGCCGCTGACCCACCAGAGCAGGACCGGGGGCAGGATGCCGTCCCGGGCCTGCTTGCGGTAGGCCTTGACGCGGCCGTCTCCCGGTCCGGAGAGCTCCCGCAGCGGCAGGACCTGCCCGGAGCCGCCGTGGGTGAACCAGTCGATCCAGCCGGGACTGTCGGTGAGCAGGGATCGGCTCCAGCCGGGCCGGAGCGGCTGGACGTCGGCGCCGATCCGCCAACGGCCGGTGCGCGCGGGCTCGTACCCCGGCTCGGTGAGCGCCCGCCGGAAGTGATGCACCCAGCGTGCCGACCCGCTGTCGCCGATCGCGGCCGCCCGGGCCGCCCGGATCGGCGGGAGCACGGACCGGTAGCGCCCGGTCCGCACGTAGTCGACGCCCCAGAGGTCGCGGTCGACGCGGGCGAACAGCACGGGAACGCCGGCCTGCCGCAGGAGCAGCAGGCCGGCGCCCGCGACTTCGAGACGCGGCCCGGACCGGTTCACCGGCCCATCATGGCAGCCGTCGGCGAGCGTAGATCTTCGGCCGGGCCGGGGTGGTCATGCCGTCGCCGAGGAAGAAGCTCGGGTGCGGCGGCTGGCTGTAGGCGGTGTTCTGCCAGGCCGGCGCCACCCGGCACCGGGAGTCGTGTGCCAGCGTGTGGATCCGGCGGCCGGTGACCGTGGGGGTGCTGTGGATGCGCAACACCGACGAGTCGGACAGCCGCCACACGATCTCCTCGCGCCAGTCGCCGAGGATGTCGCCGGAGAGAGCCGGGGTCTGCCTGGTGCTGTTGTTGGAGGCGTCAACGCAGGCAGATGCCGGCCAGGACCGATACTGTCATCGCTCACATCGACGATCGCGTGCGTAGCAAGGTCGCAGCTCCGCTGTCCAGAGCTAGAGATCGAGGCAGATCCGGACGAGGGTGCCGCCGGGGACCGCGGTCGTGTAGACGGAGTCGCAGACCCGCTCGACGATCGCGAGCCCGCGGCCCCGGATCGCCTCGGCCGACGGCATGGCCCGCCCGAACGGCCGCCCGGCGCCCTGGTCGACGACATCACAGACGAGCCGGCCGTTATCCGCCCAGACCCGGATGTGGCCGCCGCCGCTGGTGTGCTGCAGCGTGTTGGTGGTCAGCTCGCTGACCGCGAGGGTGAGCACGTCGATCCGGGCCTCGGGCAGTCCGAGAGCGAGCGCGCGTTCGGTGACGAAGGCGCGCACGGCCCGCAGGTCGTCGGGCACGTGATACGACATCCCGTCGCGGGGGTCAGGCATGACGGCGCTCTTCGGCCGGAGCGGCCAGCAGGGTGTCGAGGCCGGTGAGTTCGAGGACGGCGGCGACCGGGCCGGTGGCGTTGGCGACGTGGACGCGGCCGCCGGAGTTCTTGGCGGCGTGATGCGCGGTGACGAGGCTGTGCACCCCGCTGGAGTCGATGAAGGTGAGCCGGGCCATGTCGACGAGGACGACCCGGGACCGGTGCACGGCGTCGAGCAGGACGGCGGTCAGATGCTCACGGGCGGCGAGGTCGCACTCACCGGCGAGAGCCACGACGACGCGGCCGTCACCCACGGACGTCCGCGCCTCGAAGTTCACCACCGGCCCATCATGACATTCCACCAACCGGATCGCCGCCACCAGGCGGTCACCGGTGCCGGTGAATCGTATCGACGAGGGTGGCCAGCGCCCGGGAGATCCGGTCGATGCCGGCGGTCGGTGGCCCGCCCGGCTCGATCATGTACTGGTCGCGGCGGATCTCCACCATCAGGGCGGAGACGGCCGGGTTCCGGTCGTAGTGCTCGAGCGGAACGTAACAGCCGGCGAACGGGCTGTTCAGCCCGGTGTCGCCGAACGCCTCCCGGGCCGCGTCCCGCAACCGGTCCGGGGTGTGCAGCGGGTGGGTGCCCAGGCAGACCGGCGGGCGCGGGCCGTCGGCGTGCAGCTCGTACGGCAGGGCCGCCGTCGGATAGGAGTGCACGTCGAGGATCACCGCGTGCCCGGTCGCGGCCAGCCGGTCGCCGACGAGTCCGGTCATCGCTTCGGCGTACGGATGGAAATGCTCGTGAAGGAGGGCCGCGTCGCGCGAGGGATCGTCGTCGCGCAACCGGCGCCCGGCGTAGCCGTGGGTGTAGACCGGTCCCATACCGGCCCGGAGCATCTCGTCGTCGGTGAAGCGCTCGGGGTCGACGACCAGCCGGGACAGGGTGTTCACGAAGATCCACGGTCGGCGGGCCGCGGATTCGGCGGCACGGAACGCGATCAGATCGGTGTGTGCGTCGGTGAGGTGGTCCAACTCCTCCACGACGATGTCCGGATACAACCCGGATTCAACGAGATCGCGGGAGGAATGGGGCACGTGCAGGATCACCGGCGACGCGGCGTCACCGGGCAGAACGTCGAAGGCCACCGCGCGAAGAATACGCGCGGTGGCCTTCGACGGAGTGGATCAGGCCAGCTCGGAGCAGATCGTGTCGATCAGCAGGCGGGTGACCACGTACGGGTCCACGTTGGCGTTCGGGCGGCGGTCCTCGATGTAGCCCTTGCCGTCCCGCTCGACCTGCCACGGGATGCGCACCGACGCGCCACGGTCCGAGACGCCGTAGCTGTACTCGGTCCACGGGGCGGTCTCGTGCAGGCCGGTGAGACGCTGGTCGATGCCGGCGCCGTAACCGTCCACGTGCTCCTGGCGCTTCTTGCCCAGCGCCTCACAGCCGGCGATGATCGCGTCGTAGCCCTCGCGCATGGCCTTGGTGGAGAAGTTGGTGTGCGCCCCCGCGCCGTTCCAGTCGCCCTTGACCGGCTTCGGGTCGAGGGTGGCGGAGACGCCGTACTTCTCGGCGATGCGGTAGAGCAGCCAGCGGGCGACCCACAGCTCGTCGGCGACCAGCGGCGCGGCGACCGGGCCGATCTGGAACTCCCACTGCCCCGGCATGACCTCGGCGTTGATGCCGGACAGGTGCAGGCCGGCGGCGAGCACCGCGTCCATGTGCTCCTCGACGATGTCACGGCCGAAGACCTCGTCCGCGCCGACGCCGCAGTAGTAGCCGCCCTGCGGGGCCGGGTAGCCGCCGCCGACCGGGAAGCCGAGCGGGCGGCCGTCCTTGAAGAACGTGTACTCCTGCTCGATGCCGAAGATCGGCTCCTGGTCGGCGTACTTGGCGGCGACCTCGACCAGCGCGGCACGGGTGTTGGTGGGGTGCGGGACGCCGCTGATCAGCTCGACCTCGCACAGCACGATGATGTTGTCGCCGCCGCGCAGCGGGTCCGGGCAGGTGAAGACCGGCCTGAGCACACAGTCGGACTTGTCGCCGGGCGCCTGGTTGGTGCTGGAGCCGTCGAAGCCCCAGATGCCGGGAGCTTCGCCGTCAGCCAGGATCTTGGTCTTGGAGCGCAGCTTGGCGGTGGGCTGGGTTCCGTCGACCCACAGGTACTCGGCCTTGACAGCCATGGTTCTTTTTCTCCTCAAAAGGGGGCACTCGGGGCGTACTCCACTCAGCCTGGCTTAAGCTGATAAACACTCACTAAACCCAGGCCCAGCGCGAGGACTGTAACCCCCTTAGATCAACTCCACGTTTCCGTTCCCGCACCGCGGGCGCGTGATCCCGGTAACTTTGAGCGGTGGTACGGCCCGAACTCGGTTATCTGGTGCTCCAGGCGGGACGTCTCGTGCAGAGCGCGGTGGACGATGTGGCCGACGAGTTCGCGATGCCCTCTCTGGACCTTCTCGCCCTCTACGTGCTCGGCCAGCACGAGGGCCTGACCGGCCGGGCCCTGGCCCGTATGCTCCACGTGCGACAGTCCTCGATCACCCCGCTCGCCGACCGGCTCGAAGCGGCCGGCCTCATCGAGCGCCAACGCGACGAGACCGACCGGCGGCGGATCTGGCTCTGCCCCACCCCGGCCGGCCGCGACCTCGCCGACCGGGCCGCCGACGTGGTCCGGGCCACCATCGCGGACGCCTTCGCCCCGCTCTCCCCCGGCGCCTCGGAGGCACTGGCCGCCCTGCTCGGCGAGGTGGTCGGGCCCTGGGCCGCCGAGATCGTGGCGAGCGGCGGAAAGGTCACCGGAGCCGGGCCCGACTGAGCAACGCCGGCGACGCGCGGTTCACCCCGGGAGGACACACGCGTGCCAGGAGGGAAGGCAGTCTACGCAATAACCCTTCAATACGGCATTTCTATCGATTGATGCGGCTGTTACGCTGCCGGAATGTCGTGGCGACGAACCTTTCGTGAGCAGGTCCGCCAGCAGACATCGCCGGAGACCGAGAGCCCCGCCATCGCGCGCGCCCGGGGTTTCGCCGCCGTGCTCAGCATCATCTTCGGCCTGATCGGCGTGAGTGGGTTCCTGTCGGTGGCACTCGGCAACATCTCCCGGACCGCCGGGATCGGTTGCGCACTCATGGCCGCCGGAGGCGTGCTGGGTGGGTTCGTGCTGCTGAAGCGAGACGTCGGCACCGCACGTCGGCTCGGTCTGGGCGCCGCGGCCTGCACGGTCCTCGGTTTCGCCGGGTTCTACGTGGCATCGATGCTGACGTCCTGACGCGGTCGGGCGCCTCGAACACCGGGGAGACACGTACGCCTCGCAACTCGGCCGACGGCCCCGCGGCGCCGCCGCCCGGCAACCGCACGTGGTGACCTTCCGCCGCCCGGTCACCGGCCCCGTCGATCCGGGCGGCGGAAGCCGTGCTCACAGTCTTGAAGAACTGAACCCGACCCACCACGATCAGGGGGATCAGGCACAAGGAGGCGGCATCATGGCCACTCAGAGGATCGTCGTGGGCTATGACGGATCGTGCGACTCGCGCAAGGCCGCCCGCTGGGCGCTGGACGAGGCGGAACGCATCGATGCCACGGTCGAGCTGCTGTACGCCTACGAGTGGCCGAGCTACGTCCCCGCAGCGGCGATGATGCCGGGCGCCGCCGTCTACCCGGACGCGGACGCCGACGACGCGGTCGGCGAGATGCTGGCCCTGGCCGTCGACGCCGCCGCCGCCACCCATCCCGGCGTCCACCTGTGCACCCGGGTGGAGCACGGCACCGCCGCGGTGGCGCTGGCCCAGCGCAGCGCCGAGGCCGCCCTCGTGGTGGTCGGCGGGCCCCGGCACTCGGTCGTACGATCTCTGCTCGGCTCGACCAGCGCCTCGGTCGGCACACACGCCCGCTGCCCGGTGGTGGTGGTCCGCGGCGAGCCACGCACGACCGACCCGGTGGTCGCCGGGGTGGACGGCTCGCCGACAGCCGGCCCGGTTCTCGCCTTCGCGTTCGAGCAGGCCGCGGTGCGCGGCGTGCCCCTGCGTGCGGTGCACGGCTGGCCACCCCCGGACGGGGGCCGGGACCTGCTGTCGGACGCCAACCTGAGCGCGGTGGCCGCCGAGCGGCGCCGGCTGGACGCGATCGTCGCCTGCTGGCGTCGGCGCTTCCCCGCAGTGCCGGTCAGCACCGAGATCCTGGTCGGCGCGCCGGGCGAGGTGCTGGTCGAGGCGGCGGCCGGAGCGCAGCTGGTGGTCGCCGGCGCCCGGGTCCGCCGCGCGCTGTGGACGGCGTTGCGGCCGTCGGTGGGCCGGCACCTGCTGCACCGGGCACGCTGCAGCGTCGCCCTGGTACACGGCGCCCGGTAGCGCCCCGGCAGACATCGAGCGGGCGGTCTCCTACCCCGGCAGCGGAGCGCGGGCGGCGCTGGTGAGGAACCGCAGGAGGGGGCGCAGTTCCCTGGGGACCGTCGGCTCGCAGACGGTCGCACGCCAGTGCCGCCCGCCGTTCTCGACGGCCAGTTCGTAGCGGGTCAGGTCGGCCCGGCAGGTCGCGCCGATCTCCGCCCCCACCCGGGTGAGATCGAGTTCCTCGACGAGGCGGCGCAGCTCGCGGGCCTGGTCGAGCGGAAGGGTCGCGGAGTCGAGCACCACGCGCAGGGAGCGGTCCGTGAATCCGCCGGTTCGGCGCAGCTCGGCTCGTATGTAGGAGTTCACGTCTTCAGAGAGTGGCACCGACCCGACACCGGGACAGTCAGATCAAGGCCATTGCCCGCTGTCGGTTCTTGAACAGCGCCCGGCCGGCACCGACCCGCACGGCCGGTCCGCCGCCCCGCCAGCGCGCGACCGCCGCCGTCAGCGTGCGACCGACCCGCACGGTCCGACCGCCGCCGCCAGCGCGCGACCGCCGCGCCGAGGCGGCCGCCGCCGCGCTCCCGGTCAGCACTGACATAGATGATGTTCATGTGCACCTCCCGCGCCAGGGTCTGACCCAAGCTCTGACTGACTTCGGGTCTTTAAAGGGATCTGTCCCTGCCGGCTTATCAATCAAGCTCGCTACCAGCGCATATTCGGTCCGGCCCCGTTGCCAGGCCTCACGACGCGGGTGCCGGGTGGCGGAGACCGGACCGGGATCAGGGATTCGATGACCGGCGACGGTGATCGGCGACGGTGACGGCAATCGGTGGTCGGCGGTCCAAGGCCGGTGAAGACCCGTCCGCTGCAGCGGTTGCGCATGTAGACGGCATTGCGTGAACGGTGTGCTCGTCGCTGGGCAAGACCGGCGAAGCAACCCGGCCGGCCGCGGTGGCTCCTCGGCGACCGCCGCTGACGCTGCCCCTTGGACTCCAGCGTGCGGCACCGGCCGGCCGTCACAGGCCATCACGTTCACCGGCTGGCCGCGCACGCAGGAACGGATCCCCGTCCGGGGAGACGGGACACGGATCTCGGCTATCTGTGTTCCGCAGACGTGACACCCGCAACGGGTGTCGTCACACCCACTACGGGTGTCACGTTCTCCGAGCACACATCGCCCTGCACGCCGGCCCTCCGCCCACCGGACGCCAG
>NZ_JBFAMR010000084.1:0-31851 GCF_040656595.1 Actinoplanes sp. NPDC049802 | reverse complement strand
TCTCGGACTCGGCGTGCGGGGAGATGACGAACCCCGCCACCGCGTGTTTCGGCGGGATCTTCCAGTCGGAGGGCAGCGGCATCGGGTGGACGGCGCAGCCAGCCGAACCACCCGCTCAAGCCCGGCGGGCGCGGCACGGCCCGGCCCGGGCACCGCCTCGCGTGGAACATGCGGGACGGGGAATCTCGGCGGGGCGGCGCACGGCGTACAACAGAAGAAGGCGTCAGAGAAGCGGCTGGACGGACCGGCGGCACCACGCGAAGCGCGAGAGAAACGCCTCGACCGACCGGTGGCGCGACGCGAAGCGCGAGAGAAACGCCTCGACTGACCAGCGGCACCACGCGAAGCGCGAGAGAAACGCCTCGAGCGACCGGTGGCGCGACGCGAAAGCGCCCGGGCGGCTGACGGCCGGCCCGGGCGCTTCGCGGGATCGCTCAGAGGCGGTTCTGGGCCTCGACGAGCACCGAGCGGAGGATCTGCTCGATCTCGGCGAACTGGGTCTCCGTTGCGGTCAGCGGCGGGGCGAGCTGGATGACCGGGTCGCCGCGGTCGTCGGCGCGGCAGTAGAGACCGGCTTCGAAGAGGGCCGCCGACAGGAAGCCGCGGAGCAGGCGCTCGGACTCCTCGGCGTTGAAGGTCTCCTTGGTGGCCTTGTCCTTGACCATCTCGATGCCGAAGAAGTAGCCGTCGCCGCGGACGTCGCCGACGATCGGCAGGTCGAGGAGCTTCTCCAGGTACGAGCGGAAGAGCGGGCTGTTGTCCCGGACGTGCTGGTTGAGGCCCTCACGCTCCATGATGTCGAGGTTGGCCAGCGCCACCGCGGAGCCGACCGGGTGGCCGCCGTAGGTGATGCCGTGGGCGAACCAGTTGGCGCCGGTGAGGAACGGCTCGGCCAGCCGCTCGGAGGCGATCATCGCACCCAGCGGCACGTAACCGGAGGTCAGGCCCTTGGCGACGGTGATGATGTCGGGCTGGTAGCCGTAGCGGTCGGCGCCGAAGTACTCGCCGAGGCGGCCGAAGGCGCAGATCACCTCGTCGGAGACGAGCAGCACGTCGTAGCGGTCGCAGATCTCGCGGACCCGCTGGAAGTAGCCGGGCGGCGGCGGGAAGCAGCCGCCGGCGTTCTGCACCGGCTCGAGGTAGACGGCGGCGACGGTGTCCGGGCCCTCGAACTCGATCATCTCGGCGATGCGGTCGGCGGCCCAGATCCCGAACTGTTCGGGCGTCAGGTTCTCGTCGTGGCGGCGGTAGAAGTTGGTGTTCGGCACGCGCATGGTGCTCGGGATCAGCGGCTCGAAGTCCTGCTTGAACGGCGGGATGCCGGTGATCGACAGGGCGCCCATCGAGCTGCCGTGGTAGGCGATGGCCCGGGAGATGACCTTGGTCTTCAGCGGCTTGCCGACGCGCTTGTAGTAGGAGCGGGCCAGTTTCCACGCGGACTCGACGGCCTCGGAGCCGCCGGTGGTGAAGAAGACCCGGTTCAGGTCGCCGGGGGCCATGCCGGCGAGACGGCCGGCCAGCTCGATGGCCTTGGGATGCGCATAGGACCAGATGGGGAAGTAGGCCAGCTCACCGGCCTGCTTGGCGGCCGCCTCGGCCAGCTCCTGCCGGCCGTGCCCGGTCTGCACGACGAAGAGCGCGGAGAGGCCGTCGAGGTAGCGCCGGCCGGTCGAGTCCCACACGTAGCAGCCGTCGCCGCGGGTGATCACCGGGACCGGGTTGTCCTGGTAGGCCGAAAGCCGGGTGAAGTGCATCCACAGGTGGTCACGGGCGGTCGCGGAGAGCGCGTCCACATCAGCAGGTCGATCGGTCACGGGTATCTCTCCCACTAGTTCCAGAGGTAGACATGATCCTTGCCTACGGAATCCGTAGCACACAAGTCTAGAAGCGACTATTTCCGCGCCATTTCTGGGTTGGAACAAGAATGGCCCGGCGCCCATCACGGACGCCGGGCCATCATTCACCGCTTATGCGACCTTCTTGCGGGGCCGCGACCGGATGTTCGACAGAACGGCGACCAGCACACCACCCGCGAAGATCATCGTGCCCATGACGTTGACCTGCGGTGGCAGGCCGACCCGGGTGGAGCCCCAGATCCACAGCGGGAACGTCTGGGTGGTGCCCGCCGTGAAGTTGGTGATCACGAAGTCGTCGATGGAGAGCGCGAACGCGAGCATCACGCCGGAGAAGATCGCCGGCAGGATGATCGGGAAGATCACCTTCCAGAAGGTGGTCCACCCGCTCGCCCCGAGGTCGGCCGCGGCCTCCTCCAGCGACCGGTCCAGGGTCACCACCCGGGACCGGACCACCACCGCGACGAACGACACCGAGAACATGACGTGCGCGATGGTGATGCTCACCGGGCCGAGCGGTGCGCCCAGCGAGACGAACATGCTCAGCAGCGACGAGCCCATCACCAGCTCGGGCGAGGCGATCGCGGCGAACATCAGCAGGTTCAGCGCGCCGGCGCCGCGGAACCGCCAGCGGCCCAGCGCGTACCCGATGCCGGTGCCCAGGGCGCCGGCGATCACGGCGGTCGCCACCGCGATGAGCAGCGACATCACCAGGGCGTCGGTGAGCGCCTCCAGGGCGAAGACGTCGGCGTACCACTTGAGCGTGAAGCCCTGCCAGGTCTGGTTGTACCGGCCCTGCGGATCGTTGAAGCCGAACAGGATCATCACCGCGATGGGCAGGATGAGCCAGCCGATCAGGAACCAGGTGTAGACGTACAGCAGCCGTTGGCCGCCGATGCGCGCTCTCATCGGGCCGCCACCTTCATGACGTCCTCCGTGCCCAGCGCGCGGGCGTAGGCGAAGACGCCGATCAGCAGCACCGCCATCAGGGTGAACGACAGCGCCGAGGCGGACGGGTAGTCGGAGTTGGACAGGAACTGCGACTGGATGACCTGGCCGATCATCGTGGTCCCGGAGCTGCCGAGCAGCTCCGAGTTCACGTAGTCGGAGGTCGCCGGGACGAACGTCATCAGCACGCCGGCGAACACACCGGGCAGCGCCAGCGGGAAGATGATCTTACGGAACGAGGTGAGCGGGGACGCGTACAGGTCCCGGGCCGCCTCGACCACCCGCGGGTCGATCCGTTCCAGGGCCACGTAGATCGGCAGCACCATGAACGGCAGGAAGCTGTACACCAGCCCGGAGATGACGGCGCCCGCCGTGCCGAGGACCTGGAAGCCGGCCGGGAGCAACCCGGCCTCCTTCAGCGGGTGCAGCAGCACGCCGTCGTCCGTGAGCAGCATCCGCCACGAGATGGTGCGCAGCACGAACGACACGAAGAACGGCAGCAGGATGAGGAACAGGTAGGTCGCCTTCTTCTTGCCCCCGTAGAAGGCGATCCAGTATGCGACCGGGAACGCCAGCACGATCAGGATGACCGACGTGATGGCGCCGTACACCAGCGAGCGGATCAACTGGGTCTGGTAGGCCGAGATCGAATCCACGTAGTTCTGCCAGTGGCCGGTGAAGACGAACCCGTTGACGATGTCGCCCTCCTGCAGCGACAGCGACAGCATGGTGGCCATCGGCACCGCGAAGAACAGCAGGAGCCACAGCCCGCCGGGGAGAACGAGCAGGTAGGGCGTGAGTGTACGTTTGACCCGGTCCATCCATCACCCCAGCACGATCGGTTGGAACACCCGCTCGAAGTCCTTCTTCTCCTCCGCGGTGTTGAAGTCGACGTAGTAGTGCAGCCGCTTGTACTCGGCCTCGCCCGGGAACACCAGCGGGCTCTCCGCGACCGACAGCAGGTAGGCCTTGTCCTCGCCGGTCTGCGCGGCGGCGTGCTTCTTCATCTGCGCCTGCGCGGCCGGCACCGGGCACACGTAGTTGATGTACTCGGCGAGCGTCGTGGCGTTCTCGAGCTCGTAGAGGAAGTCCATCAGCATGATGGCGTCGACCGGGTTCTCGGCGGTGACCGGGATGGTCATGTTGTCGGTCCAGATCGTGCCGCCGTCCTCCGGGATCACGAACTTGAAGTTCGTGCCGTCGGAGACGTTCTTCTGGAAGATGTCACCGGACCAGGCCATGGTCATCCAGACCTCGCCCTTGCCGAGCGCGTCGACGTACGCCTGGTCGTAGTAGTTGCGGACGATGCCCGCTTCCTTCTGCTCCTTGAGCTTCGCGGCGCCCTTCTGCCAGTCGGCCTCGGTCGACCTGGCCGGGTCGATGCCCGCCGCGAGCAGACCGAAGTTGCCCAGTTCCTGGAGGTCGCGGAACATGCCGACCTTGCCCTTGTACTTCGGGTTCCACAGGTCGGAGAGCTTGGTGATCGGTTCCTTGATCTTGCGGGGGTCGTACGCGATGCCGGTGATGCCGGACGCGTACGGAATGCTGAACACGTTGCCCGGGTCGTACGACGAGGTCGCGTACGACTTGGCGGCGTTGGCCGCGTAGTTGGGCAGCTTCGCGTGGTCCAGCGGGGCGAGGAAGCCGGAGTCGCGGAACTGGCCGAACTGGCTCGAGTTGGTGATGACCATGACGTCGTAGCCGATCGACTGCCCGGCGGACAACTGCGGCTGCACCTTGGCGAACCAGGGCGCCATCTCCTGGATGACCTCGTCGTAGGTCACCTGGATGCCGGTCTTCTGGGTGAACTTCTTGAGTTCCGGCTTCTTCGGGTCCATGTAGAGCGGCCAGCCGGCGAAGCTGACCTTGCCGTTCTGCGTCTTGTCGGCCCAGAACTTGGCGACCGCGTCGGGCGCGACACTGGCCTGCGGCTTGCCCTTGCCCTCCACACCGCACGCGGCGAGGAACGCGCCCATCGCCGACAACCCACCGAGACGAAGCGCGTCACGGCGGCCGAGCCGGGAACGCGTCATGCCTCGCAGGAGGGAGGGGTCCGGCTTGTTGGTCGGGAACATCAGACTCCGATCGGGTACGAGTGCTGCGGGGCCCAGGTGAGGAAGACGCGCTCACCGCGAGACGCGACGTCCTCTGCGTCGTGAGCGTTCTGATCGAACACCACGAAGTCGGTTCCAGCGGTCGTCGCCACTGTGTAATTGGTCGAGGTGCCGTGGTAGACGACCTCGCTGACCGTGCCGGAGAGCAGGCTACCGGTCACGGTGCCGGGCATCGTCCGGTGTAGATCGATTTTCTCGGGGCGCACCGACACCTCGATCTCATGCCCCACCTGGACCCCGGGCGGCACCGGCACCACGACCCGCTCGCCGGGGCCCTTGTCGAGGACCGCGTAACCCTGATCGGCCCAGCTCACCCGGCCGTCGACGATGTTGGAGGTGCCGATGAAGCCGGCCACGAAGCGGGTCCTCGGCCGCTCGTAGACGTCCCGCGGCGAGCCCAGCTGCTCGATCAGGCCGCTGTTCATGACCGCGATGCGGTCCGACATGGTCAGAGCCTCGCCCTGGTCGTGGGTGACGTAGACGAAGGTGATGCCGACCTCGCGCTGGATCCGCTTCAGCTCGATCTGCATCTGCTGGCGCAGCTTCAGGTCGAGGGCGCCGAGCGGCTCGTCGAGCAGCAGCGCCCGCGGGTGGTTGACCAGCGCGCGGGCCAGCGCGACCCGCTGCTGCTGGCCGCCCGACATCTCCTTGGGGTGGCGCTTCTCCATGCCGGTCAGCGAGACGATCTCGAGCATCTCGCCGACCCGCTTGGTGATCTCGGCCTTGGCGACCTTACGGCGCTCCAGGCCGAAGGCGACGTTCTGCCGCACGGTGAGGTGCGGGAACAGCGCGTACGACTGGAAGACCATGTTGACGTCACGCTTGTTCGGCGCCACCCCGGTGACGTCCCTGCCGTCGAGCAGGACCCGGCCGGCGGTCGGGGCCTCGAAGCCGGCGACCATCCGCATCGTTGTCGTCTTGCCACAGCCGGACGGGCCGAGCAGCGAGAAGAACTCCCCCTGCCCGATCGCCAGATCCAGGCTCCTGACGGCGGGGACCGCCTCGCCGTGCGACAGGTAGTCCTTGCGCACACCGACGAACTCGATCGCCGGATGGGCGGCCGACGTGGGGGGAGGATTTGTCATCTATCACCTCAGGCAGGGCGGTTGACGCGTGTGGATGGCACGGATCAGCCGTTGTAACTCATCACGTGCTTGATCCGGGTGTACTCCTCGAACCCGTACATCGAAAGGTCCTTGCCGTAACCGGAATGACCGTATCCGCCGTGGGGCATCTCGGAGACGAAGGGAAGGTGAGTGTTGATCCACACGGCGCCGAAGTTCAGCCGCCGCGAGACCCGCATGGCGCGTCCGTGATTCTGTGTCCACACGCTGGCGCTCAGCCCGTACCTGACGTCGTTGGCGCAGCGCACGGCCTCGGACTCGTCGGTGAACGTCTGCACCGTGATGACCGGGCCGAAGATCTCGTCCTGGATCATCTCGTCCCGCTGGCGCAGGCCGGTCACGACCGTCGGCTCGAAGAAGTAACCGTGATCACCGAGGCGGTGGCCGCCGGCGGCGACCTCGGCGTGCGCGGGCGCCCGGTTCAGGAAGCCGGTGACCCGCTCCAGCTGGGCGGCGTTGTTGACCGGGCCGAGGAACGCGCCGGTGTCGGACGGGGGACCGGCCTTCGTGCTCCTGGCGGCCCCGGCAAGGGCGGCGGTGAAGTCGGCGGCGATCCGCTCGTGCACCAGCACCCGGGTGGCGGCCGTGCAGTCCTGGCCCGCGTTGAAGAAGCCGGCGCCGGCGATCGCCCGTGCGGTGGCGGCGATGTCGACGTCGTCGAAGACCACGACCGGGGCTTTGCCGCCGAGCTCCAGGTGGACCCGCTTCAGGTCGGGGGCCGCCGCGGCGGCCACCTCCATGCCGGCCCGGGTCGATCCGGTGATCGACACGAACCGCGGCGCCGGGTGCGCGACCAGCGACCGGCCGGTGTCCCGGTCGCCGCAGACCACGTTGAACACGCCCGGCGGCAGGAACTCACCGGCGATCTCGGCCAGCAGCAGGGTGCTCACCGGGGTGGTGTCCGACGGCTTGAGAACCACCGAGTTGCCGGCCGCGATCGCGGGCGCGAACTTCCAGACAGCCATCACCATCGGATAGTTCCACGGAGTGATCTGCGCGCAGATCCCGATCGGCTCACGGCGCACGAACGAGGTGTGGTCCCGCAGGTACTCCCCCGCCGACCTGCCCTCCAGCACGCGTGCCGCGCCCGCGAAGAAGCGCAGCTCGTCCAGGATCGGGCCCATCTCCTCGGTCCGGGTCGCCTCGACCGGCTTGCCGGTGTCGCGGACCTCGGCCGCGATGATCTCCTCGGCCCGGGCCTCGACCGCGTCGGCGATCCGCAGCAGCGCCCGCTGGCGCTCGGCCGGGGTGCTCTCCGCCCAGATCTCGAAGCCCGACTCGGCGGCCGCCACGGCCTTCTCGACGTCCCGCGCCGAGGAGACCGGGGCCTGCGCGTAGGTCTGCCCCGTGCTGGGGTCGATCACCGGGGAGGTGACGCCGTCCTCGGTGCCGGTGTAGGACCCCGCGACGAAGTTGCGCAGCACGGGAACAGAGGTGCTCACAGGGATTAAGGCCTTCCGGTCAAGGGCGATCTCGCCCGGACTGGAGGGACCTTGTCACACCACCGAGCGAGCCTGCAAGGGAATCCGAAGTAATTTCCAAGGCTGAAACGGAATCAGAACGTTTGATCCCGTCCCAACGACGCATTCCGGTTTTTTAGGCGGTGTAGAAGGTGTCCGCGACGTCCAGCGCCCGGTCGATGATCTCGAGGCCCTCGCACAGCTCCCCGGCCGTGATCGTGCACGGCGGGACCACGTGCAGCCGGTTGAAGTGAACGAAGGGCCACAGACCCTGTTCCTTGCAGGCGGCGGCCACCGCGTTCATCGGCGCGGCGGCGGCGCCGGTGGCGTTGAAGGGCGTCAGCGGCTCCCGGGTGTCCCGGTCGCGGACCAGCTCGATCGCCCAGAACACGCCCAGCCCCCGCACCTCGCCGACGCTCGGGTGCCTCTCCCGCAGAAGCGCGAGCCGCGGCCCGATGATGTCGTCGCCGAGCGCGCGGGCGTGCTCGACGACCCCCTCCTCCTTGAAGATCTGCATGCTGGCCACCGCGGACGCGCAGGCCAGCGGGTGCCCGGAGTAGGTGAGGCCACCCGGGAACGGCCGCTCCCGGAACGTCTCGGCGATCTCGTCGGAGATCACCACACCGCCCAGCGGCAGGTATCCGGAGTTGACCCCCTTGGCGAAGGTGATCAGATCGGGGGCGACGCCCCAGCGGTCCACCGCGAACCACTCGCCGCACCGGCCGAAGCCCGCCATCACCTCGTCGGCGATGAAGACGATGCCGAACTCGTCGCAGATCTCGCGGACGCCGGCCAGGTAGCCGGGCGGCGGGACCAGGATGCCGTTGGTGCCCACCACGGTCTCGAGGAGGATCGCGGCGATCGTGGCCGGGCCCTCGAAGACGATGGTGTCCCGCAGATGCGCCAGCGCCCGGTGGCTCTCCTGCTCGGGGCTCTCCGAGTGGAACGGCGAACGATAGGGATAAGGGCCCCAGAAATGTACGACCCCGATCGCGACCGGCTCGTTCGGCCAGCGCCGCGGGTCGCCGGTCGCCGTGATGGCCGTGGCGGTGGAGCCGTGATAGCTGCGGTAGGTGGAGAGCACCTTGTGCCGGCCGGTGTGCAGCCGGGCCATCCGGATCGCGTTCTCGTTCGCCTCGGCGCCGCCGTTGGTGAAGAACACCTTGTTCAGGCCGGCCGGGGCGATCTCGGCGATCATTCGGGCCGCCTCACCGCGCTTGTCGTTGGCGAAGGCGGGCTGGATGGTGGCCAGCCGGCCGGCCTGCTCCTGGATCGCCGCGATCAGCCGCGGATGCTGGTGCCCGATGTTGATGTTGACCAGCTGGGAGGAGAAGTCCAGATACCTCTTCCCGCTGTAGTCCCAGAAGTGGCTGCCCAGCGCCCTCTCCACCGGCAGCGGGTCGATCAGGCCCTGTGCGGACCAGGAATGGAAGACGTGGGCACGGTCGTCCGCGCGCACCTGCGACTCGGAGCTCACCCGATCCTCCTCAACGGGTCTGCGGGAAGCCGAGATCGACCGACGACGTACCCGGGTCGGGCCAGCGGGAGGTGACGACCTTGCCACGGGTGAAGAAGTGGACGCCGTCCGGGCCGTACATGTGGGTGTCGCCGAACAGCGACGCCTTCCAGCCACCGAACGAGTAGTAGGCGACCGGCACCGGGATCGGCACGTTCACCCCCACCATTCCGGCGTCCACGTCGAACTGGAACTGCCGGGCCGCGCCGCCGTCCCGGGTGAAGATGGCGGTGCCGTTGCCGTACTCGTTCTCGTTGACCAGCTTGACGGCCTCGGCGTAGGTGTCCACGCGGACCACCGACAGCACCGGGCCGAAGATCTCGTCGGTGTAGACCGTCATCTCCGGGGTCACGTTGTCGAGCAGCGTGGCGCCGAGGAAGAAGCCCGGGCGCTGCGGGAGGTCGCGGCCGTCGGCGATCACCTTCGCGCCCTCGTCGGCGCCGGCGGCGATGTAACCGGCCACCTTGTCCCGGTGCTGGGCGCTGATCAGGGGGCCCATCTCGGACGTGGGGTCCGTACCGTCGCCGATTTTGATCTTGGAGAGTCGTGAGGCGATCGCCGCGACCAGCGGGTCGGCGATCTCACCGACCGCGACCACCACCGAGATCGCCATGCAGCGCTCGCCGGCCGCGCCGTAACCCGCGCTGATCGCCGCGTCGGCGGCCGCGTCGAGCTCGGCGTCCGGCAGGACGATCATGTGGTTCTTGGCGCCGCCGAGAGCCTGGACGCGTTTGCCGTGCGCCGTGCCGGTCTCGTAGATGTACTTGGCGATCGGGGTCGAGCCGACGAAACTGACGGCCGCGATGTCCGGGTGGGTCAGGAGGGCGTCGACCGCCTCCTTGTCACCGTGCACGACGTTGAACACGCCGTCCGGCAGACCCGCCTCCTGCCACAGCCTCGCCAGCCAGTTCGCCGCGGACGGATCCTTCTCGCTGGGCTTGAGCACGAACGCGTTGCCCGAGGCGATCGCCGTGGCACACATCCACAGCGGCACCATGGCCGGGAAGTTGAACGGGGTGATGCCGGCGACCACGCCGAGCGGCTGACGGATCGAATAGACGTCCACCCCGGTGGCGGCCTGCTCCGAGAAGCCGCCCTTCATCAGGTGCGGGACGCCGGTGGCGAACTCGACGTTCTCCAGGCCGCGGGCCACCTCGCCGGCTGCGTCGGCGGGCACCTTGCCGTGCTCGCGGGTGACGATCGCGGCCAGCTCGCCGGTGCGCGACGCCAGCAGCTCACGGAACTTGAACAGGACCGCCGAACGCTTGGACAGGCTCGCCTCCCGCCAGGCCCTGGCGGCCCTCTTGGCGCCGGCGACGACCGCGCCGACCTCGGCGGCGCTCGCCAGATCCACCTCGGCGATCTGCTCGCCGGTCGCGGGGTTGAAGACCGGGCCGACCCGGCCGGAGACGCCGGCTACCTCGGCGCCGTCGATCCAGTGCGCGATGTGATTCATGGGCCGACATTATGTGACGACCCTGGACCGAACAATGCCAGGATTGTACTGTCACATAATGTTTTACGCGGCCGTCATGGAGCGGCTCTCCGACCCCAGCGCCCGCGGACTCGCCGAGGCGGTCAGCCGCGCCGTCGGCGAAGGCGCCCTGACCGGCGGCGCCAAACTGCCGCCCGTCCGCTCCGTCGCCGCCGAACTGCACCTCTCCCCCAGCACCGTCAACGCGGCGTGGCAGCTCCTGCGCCGGGCCGGCACCATCCGCACGGACGGACGGCGCGGCACGGTCGTCGCCACCCCCGGAGCCGGCGGGCCCGGCCGCTACCGGGCCGCACTGCGCCAGACCACCGGATTCGGGCTGGACCTGTCGACCGGCGTGCCCGACCCACGGCTGCTGCCCCGCGTCCCCGCACTGCACGGACTGTCCCCGGCGCCGACCAGCTACCTCGACGAGCCGGTCCTTCCCGAACTGGGCGCGCTGCTACGGGAGCGGTGGCCGTACCCCGCGGAACGCCTGGCCGTCTTCGACGGCGCGATGGACGCCGTCGACCACGTCGCCTCCACGCTGCTCCGGCTCGGCGACCTCGCGCTCGTCGAGAACCCGTGCTTCCCCCCGCTGCTCGACCTGCTGGAAACCCTCGGCGTGGCGGTCGTGGGCGTCGGCACCGACGCCTCCGGCATGCTGCCGGACCAGCTCGCCGCCGCCCTCACCCGCCGGCCCACCGCCGTCTTCCTGCAACCCCGCGCCCTCAACCCCACCGGCGCGTCGTGGTCACCGTCGCGGGCCGCCGCACTCGCCGAGACACTCCTTCCCCACCCCGAGGTGTACGTCGTGGAGGACGACTCCGCCGGCGATCTGGCCTCCGGGCCGCTGCTGTCGCTCGGCACCCGGCTGCCCCGCCAGACCGTGCACGTGCGCAGCTTCTCCAAGTCACACGGGCCCGACCTGCGGCTCGCGGCGGTCAGCGGGCCGGCCACCGTGCTCGACCCGATCCTGGAACGGCGGCTGCTCGGGCAGGGGTGGACCAGCCGGCTCCTCCAGCGCCTGCTGCTCACCCTGCTCACCGACCCGGCGTCGATCGCCGCCGTGCGGGCCGCCCGGGACGAGTACGCCCGCCGGCGCCGCCTGATCACCTCCGGGCTCGCGGCGGCGGGCATCGCCCTGCCGCCCGGGGAGGGACTCAACATCTGGCTGCCGGTCGCCGACGAGCAGGCGGCCCTGCTCAGCCTGGCGAGCGCCGGGATCGGGGCGGCCGCGGGCACCGCCTTCGCGGTCGGGCCGGGCATGGCGCCACACCTTCGGGTGACGGTCGGGCTGGTCACCGAGAACCACACCGCGGTGGCGGAACGCCTGGCCACGGCCGCTCGAGCCGCCGCCGGGCCGATTCCTCGCTGACCCGCGACAGGTTGCCCCATGACAGGTTGGCATGAGACGGTTGACGGCATGAGCGCATGCGACACTTTTTCCATGACGAAGGTCTCGCTGGACGACCATCAGGGCCCCTGGACCGAGGAGGAGTTCCTCGCGCTCGATGAGACGAACTCTCGCATCGAGATGATCAACGGGGGACTCTGGGTGAGCCCGGGACCGAATTCACCACATCAGCAGATCAGTGCCCGCCTGTCCGCCGCGCTCCTCCCTGAGGCCGACAAAGCCGAACTATGGGTCTGGCCGGACATGAATGTCCGGCTGACACCGGGGACGATCATGAGACCGGACCTGATCATCGCTCGCGGCCCCCGGATCGTCACCGTGGCCGAGGCGTCCGACGTCCTTCTCGCCTGCGAGATCACCTCGCCGAGCAACCTCACCATGGATCGCGCCCTGAAGAAGAGGCTTTACGCGGACGCGCGGATCAAGTGGTACCTGCTCGTCGAACCGGAGATGACGAGGTACGAGTCGGTCACGCTCCACCTGTTCCGGCTGGAGGCCGACGGCTACGCGACCTATGCGGTGGCCGAAGGAAACGAGACCCTCACCCTGGACGAGCCGTTCCCCGTCGCCATCCAGGGCAATCCGCTGCTCGGTCTGCGCACCTGATCATTCCGCCGGCTGGAAACTGTCGAAGACCAGCTCGAGATCCTTGCGGGACTCGTCCCAGACGGCGTCGCGGGTCTGCCAGTAAAAGCCGTATGCCTTGTCCGCCCGGACCACGGTGCCACGGTTGTTGACATGCTGGCGGGCGCCGTTGCGGTCGAAGGTGAACTCCCAGTCCGCGGCTTTCCGGAAATAGTCCACCGCCTCGATCTTCACCTCCCGGTAATTCGGGAAGTCCCCCGCCCCCACCCGGTACTCGGACTGCGCCCGCCAGTCGGCGACCGGATTCGACTTGGGTTTGTCCGTCTGGTCGATGCCGAGAACCTTGCCGTCCCCACGGAAGTAGACGATTCCGCGCTCTTTCGTACGCTTCCAGCCCTTGGGTACGTACAACGAGAACCCGGTCGGGTCCGTGTACTCCTCCCAGCCGGGCGGCAACGCCGGCCTGCCGGAACCCGCCGACACCGACGGAGAAGGCGCCGGGGCCTGAGCGTTCTGCGTGGGCGGCACACTCTCCTGCACCCGCGACGGGCTCGCCGCCCGCGTCGCCTCCGGTGTGCCCGCCGTGGCGGTGGCCCGCACGCCCTTCCCGCCCGCCTCCGGAGACCCGCCGTCCCGGCTGGCGATCATCCAGGCCGCGCCCGCCAGAAGAAGCACGGCAATCGCCGCGGCCACCATCGTCGCCGGCCGGCGGCGTGCCCTCTGCTTCCCCGGCCCGCCGGGTGTCGCGGCGCCGCGGAAGATCGCCGGCTCACCGCCGCGGCTCCCGTCGCCCGCCGCCTTACGGTCACCGTCGACCCTGGTCGCGTCCTCCGCGCCGTCGTCGGTTCCGTCGCTGGCCGTCGCGTCGTCGGCGGGCACCTGACCGGCGTCGTCGGTGGGCGTGGCGCCGGCACCGGCGTCGTCGATGGGCGTAGCGCCGGCACCGGCGTCGTCGATGGGCGTAGCGCCGGCACCGGCGTCGTCGATGGGCGTAGCGCCGGCACCGGCGTTCCCGGTCATCGCGTCGCCACCGGTGCCCGGTCGCGGACCGGAGACTTCGTCTTCGGCGGTCGTCGTGGCCGCCGCGCCGCCAGCACCGGTCGCCGAATCACTCCCGGGCCGTTCTTCGTCCCCGCCCGGTGCACCTGCCCCGGCCTGCCGATTCTCGGCTGGTCCATCGCCGGCCGCGGCTGCCGCCGATCCGGCGTCCGGGCCCACATCGCCACCGTCCGTGGGCTCACCCGCATCAGCGGGTCCGTCACCAGCAGCCGGGACAGCTTCGGAGACCTCGGCATCGTCACCGGCCACCGCCTCGCCGGCGGCCACCTCGGACTCCGCATCCACCTGCCGGGGATCGTCATCCGGCACGGCTTCCTGTCCCGTCGCCGCGTCGGCCGCGACTGCCCGGCCCGCCGAGGCGCGATCCGATCCCGCACCGCTCCCGGGCGTACGACCGTCCACCGGCGTGCCGCTGTCCGGGGCCACATCCACCGAGGCGCGATCCGATCCCGCACCGCTCCCGGGCACATGACCGTCCACCGGCGTGCCGCCGTCAGGGGCCACATCCACCGAGACGCGATCCGATCCCGCACCGCTCCCGGGCACATGACCGTCCACCGGCGTGCCGCCGTCAGGGGCCACATCCACCGAGACGCGATCCGATCCCACGCCGCCCCCGGGCACATGACCGTCCACCGGCGTGCCGCTGCCGGAGGCCGCGGGTTCACCGGCGGCCGACCCGAGGCTGGCGGCGGCGGGACTCGGGTCGCTCGCCGCCCGCGGGCGGGGAACGCGGCCCGAGGCCGGCCGGAGCGCCCTGGCCACACCGCGGCTGATCCTCGACGGCTCGGTGGACGGCAGGCCGGCGAGAATGGCCCGGAGCATCCTCTCGGCGGCCTCGACGTTGAGCCGGGTGGCCGGATCCTTCTTGAGCAGGCCGTCCAGCAGCGGCCGAAGCGGGCCGGCGTACTTCGGCGGGTCGGGCTCCTCGGTGGCGAGGGCGGCGAGCGTGGCCATCGTGGAGCCACGCTGATAGGGCGCATGCCCCTCGATGGCCGCGTAGAGCGTCGCGCCGAGCGACCACAGGTCGGCCTCACGGCCGCCACCGCCGCCCTGCGCGCGTTCCGGCGCCATGAACTGCGGCGAACCGACCAGGATGTCGGACCGGCTGATCACGCCGTCGTCGTCGACCGCCGCGATGCCGAAGTCGGTGAGCAGCACCCGCCCGTCGTCGGAGAGCAGCACGTTCGCCGGTTTCACGTCCCGGTGCTCGACGCCGAGGCGGTGGGCGATGCGAAGCGCGGCGAGCAGGTCCAAGCCGATCCGGGCCACCCGGTACGGGTCCAGCCGTCCCTGCTCGGCGATCTCCTCGCGCAGGGAACGGGACGGCACGTACTCCATGACGATCCAGGTGCGATCGTCGAGCTGCAGCACGTCGTACACCTGAACGACGTTGGGGTGGCTGATCCGCGCCGCCGCGCGTGCCTCCCGCAGCGTGCGCCGCGCCGACGCCGCGCCGTCCTCGCCGAACGGCTGGTCGAGCTCCTTGATCGCGACGTCCCGCTCCAGCGTTTCGTCCCGGGCAAGCCGGACGTGCCCCATTCCTCCACGGCCCAGGCTCTCGCCGAGCCGGTATCGTCCGGCGAGCAACACGGGCGCATCAGGCATGCGCACCGTTATACCCGCCAGGCGCACCCGTAACTCCGGCCCCCGCTGGTCGCACCTGGCATAACCGGCATACCGCCTGCCTTTTCTCACCGTCACGCCCCGGTAATCGCTTTCCCGGCAGGCGGCCGCCGCCCCGGCCCCAGCACGGGCTGCTCATACCACCACGCGAGACCGCAGTCCCCGCCACGGCCGGCGGCCCACAAGGCGGACAGGCGGGGCGGGCGAATCGGCACGCATGTAGTGCCCTGCGCGGTCGCCCGCGCGTGTCGTAGCAGCGCTCGGGGCGCACAGTCGGTGCGGTGTGCGCCCGCCCAGCGCCCGGCGAGGGCGAGCGATTCGGCACGCACGTAGGGCCCTGCGCGGTCGCCCGCGCGTGTCGTAGCAGCGCTCGGGGCGCACAGTCGGTGCGGTGTGCGCGCCCGCCCGACACCCGGCGAGGGCGGGCGATTTCGCCCAGCAGTCAAGGCTGACCCTGGTGACCAAATCGCCAGCCCCGCCCGCCTGCACGCCCGCCGGGCGGGCGGGGCGCACAGCGCACCGACGGTGTGCCCCCGAGCACCGCTGTGACACGCGTGAGCGACCGCGCAGGGCCCTACGTGCGTGCCGAATCGCTCGGCCCCGTCTGCCCGCCGGGCGGGCGCACACAGCGCCCCGGCGCCCTGCCGCACCGCGCCCTGCCGTCCTGCCGTCCTGGCGCCCTGCCGTCCTGGCGTCCTGGCGTCCTGGCGTCCTGGCGTCCTGGCGTCCGGTGGGCGGAGGGCCGGCGTGCTGGGCGATGTGTGCTCGGAGAACGTGACACCCGTAGTGGGTGTGATGACACCCGTTGCGGGTGTCACGTCTGCGGAACACAGATGGCCGAGATCCGTGTTCGTCTCCCCGGACGGGATTTCGTTCCTGCGTGCGCTGCCAGCCGGTGAACGTGGTGGTGATGGTGTGTGGCGGCCGGCCGGTGCCGCACGCTGGAGTTCAACGGGGCAGCGTCAGCGGCGGTCGCCGGGGAGCCCTCGCGGGCCGGCCGGGTCGCTTCGCCGGTCCTGCCCAGCGACGAGCACACCGTTCACGCAATGCCGTCTACATGCGCAACCGCCGCAGCGGACGGGTCTTCACCGGTCTTGGACCGCCGACCGCCGACCGCCGACCGCCGTCGCCGTCGCCGGTCATCGAATCCCTGATCCACGTCCGGTCTCCGCTACCCCGCACCCACGTCGTGAGGCCTGGCAAAGCACGGCCGGACCGGACATGCGCTGGCAGCGAGCCTTCATTGATAAGCCGGCAGGGGCAGCCCTGGCCCTGCTGGTATTTGAGGAGAGCCGTCTACCTGTGGAAACGCCACGGCGGAGGGCTCCACCTCCCTGGATCCGCCGTCGCAGGCCATGAATCCTTGATCCAGGTCCGATTTCCGCTACCCGACACCCCGAGGCGAGGCCTGGCGGCCGGGGATCGGACCAGATATGCGCTGGTAGAGCCTTTCTTAAATAGCCAGCAGGGTCAGCCCTGACAACCAGCCGGAAAGGACCGAGCGGTGACGCACGACGGTGGGGCCGTTCGGTGGGTGGTGGCTCGGCAGGGACGAGTTCGCGCTGAGCGCGAGTGATCCGGGGAGCGATTTGCGGCAATACGGGCGGCAGATGGGGGCGATTAGTCAGCATTGGTGGGGGTACGTCTGTCGCGGAGAACCGTGCAGGACGGAGGGGACCATGACCCACACAGACGCACGAACTGATCAATCGACCGCGGAGCTGGTCAGCCGGCTCAGCGAACAGGTGACCACCCTGGTTCGGGACGAGCTGGCGCTCGCCCGCATCGAGATGGTCGAGAAGGGCAAGAAGGCCGGGAAGGGCGCGGGACTGCTCGGCGGGGCCGGGGTGATCGCGCTGTACGGGACGGGGGCCCTCATCTTCACCGCCGGCGCGGCCCTGTCCCTGGTCATGCCGGTGTGGGCGGCCGCCTTGATCGTGACGGTGGTTCTGCTGAGCGCCGCCGGGATCACGGCGATCGCCGGTAAGCGGGAAGTGAAGGAGGCGGTACCGCCCACACCTGAGGCGGCGATCGCCAGCGGCCGCAAGGACATGAACGAGTTCATGGCGGCCGCCCGGCGTGGGACGCACACATGAGCGCGCCCAACCGCAGCCGCGCCGAGTCCCGCCGGCCCACCCCCGGCCGCAATCGGCCGAAGCCGGGCCCGCCCGCGTCGAGCCGCGGCCCGGACGGCGCCGGCCAGAACGAGGACGGGCCGAACGAAGCGGCTCCGGACTCGATCGCCGGGACCGCGACCACACCGGGTGGCAGCCGCTTGAGCGGCGGCACGACCGGGCAGTCCGGCACGGGTTCGACGAGCGGGCCGGCCGGTGGTGTCCGGAACGAGCCGGGCGCACACACCACCGCGACTCCGAAACCGGGCGTCCACGAGACCACGACCGCCGCACCGGGCACACACGTCACGCCTCCGAAACCAGGCGTCCACAACACCACCGGCACCGGACAAAGCAAACACACCGCGAGTCCGAACGCAGCGACCCGCAACACCACAACCTCCGAACAAAGCGCATATAAAACCCCAAATCAGGGGCCGAGCGCCTACAACTCCACGTCCGCCGCGCCGGGCGCCCCGAAACCGGGTCCGCCCGGTGGGGCGGCACCGGATGCCGGAGGCGCACACCACGCCACCACCCCGAAACCGGGCACACCCGGTGGCGCGGCGCCGGGATCGGGCTCTCACAGCACGGTCACGCCCGGACCGAGCTCTCACAGCACGGCCACGCCCGGACCGAGCTCTCACAGCACGGCCACGCCCGGACCGAGCTCTCACAGCACGGCCACGCCCGGACCGAGCTCTCACAGCACGGCCACACCCGGACCGGGCTCTCACAGCACGGCCACACCCGGACCGGGCTCTCACAGCACGGCCACACCCGGACCGAGCTCTCACAGCACGGTCACGCCCGGACCGGGCTCGCGAACAACGGTGACGACCAGCACCGCGTCGGCCAGAGGTTCCGGGCCGGCGGCAGGAAGCGAACCGGCGGCAGGGAGCAACTCGCCGACGGGTGGGCAACCGGCACGTTCCGGCAGTCCGGGGACACCGAAACCGACGCCACCGCCGGCGGGCATCCCGTCCGGCCATGCGGAACCACCTCGCAACGCCGGCACGCCGAAGCCGGCACCCGGCACCGCTCCAGGACTCCGGTCGTCGGCGTCCGGCGGCTCCGCGGCGAGGTCGGCCGGGGCGGCCACCCCGGGCAGCGGCTCGAGTGAGTACGGCGGCACGGAAGTGCCGGACACCCCATCGACGGCCATGGGCGAGAAGTCTCCGGGCGGCTCCGGAGCGCCCAGATCGTCGTCACCCGCCGACGCCCGGACCGGCAGCGAAGCGGCGCCGGCGAACACCGGCGAGACACCCCGGCCGGCCACCGCCGAACCGGGCACCCAGCCGACATCGGACCACACCGCAACGCCCGTACCGATCCCACCCGTCGGCGCCCGGACCGGCAGCGAAGCGACACCGGCGAGCGGCGCGGGAACGGCCACGTCCGCCGCGACCGGCAGCACATCAGTGCGTCCCGGTAGCGCTCCGATGTCCGGGTCCGCTCCGACCCCCACTGTCAAGATCGCTGGTGGCGCGGTGCCGGCCGAGACGGCCGGTTCCGCCTCCGGCCGACAGGCGACATCATCGGGTACGGGTGAGGCACCCGATTCCGCACCGTCACCGGCTTCGGTCGCAGGAGGCGAGGCGGGCAGGGACCGGCAGGACGAGGAGATGCGCGCCGCGGCCGAGAGGGCCCGCTCCGGCGAGGGCGGGGACGGGTCGGACCGGGCCGAGGCGTTGCGGGCCGAGATCGAGCAGACCCGGGCCGAACTGGGTGAGACGGCGGCGGCCCTGGCCGCGAAGGCGGACGTGCCGGGCCGGGTGAAGCAGGCGGCGGCCGAGAAGGGCAGCCAGATCTCGGACGCCGTCGCGGGCAAGGGCAACCAGATCGCCGCGACGGTCGCGGAGAAGGGCGGCCGGCTGGCGGAGACGGCCGGCAACCTCGCGGCGAAGGCGGAGCCGGCGCGCCTCAAGGAGGCCGCGAGCGATGCGATGGGTTCGCTGACCGGCAGGACCCGGCAGGAGGAGCACGGGGACCGGACGACGGGTCCGGCCGAGCACGGCCGGATGAGGCAGTCCGCCGCGGAGACCGGCGCGCATCTGGCCGAAACGGCCGCCGACGCGGCGGAGCGCGCCACCACCGCGGTCGGCACGCTGCCCCGCCGGGCGTCCGAGGCGATCAGCACGATGCGCGGGCGCGCGTCGTCGGCGATCGGCGCTCTTCCGGACCGGGTGCCCGCGAGACGGCAACGGTATGCCCTGGCGGGCGCGGTCATGGCGGTCGCCGCGATCGCCGTCGGCGTCGCCCGGAGACGCCGCTGACCGACCGTTGACGGGCCCCGCCGCATCTGCGGCGGGGCCCGTCGCCGTCTCGGCCCGGCACCGCCTCGGCCCGGCACCGCCTCGGCACCGTCTCGGCCCGGCACCGTCTCGGCCCGGCACCGCCTCGGCCCGGCACCGCCTCGGCACCGTCTCGGCCCGGCACCGTCTCGGCCCAGCACCGCCTCGGCACCGTCTCGGCACCGTCTCGGCCCGGCACCGCCGCGGCCCAGCACCGCCTCGGCACCGTCTCGGCCCGGCACCGGCACCGGCGGTGCTGCCCGACCGAAGCGGCTCCCCTTGCACAGCCCGATAGGCCGCAAGCCGGCAACCCCAGGACGCGGAGCTGCCGCCGGCACCGACGGTCACAGTCCTTGAAACGTCTCACGAGACGCCACGGGCCAATCGGCCTACCAGGAGCCAGGGTCAATGGCCCCGGAAGAATCGACTCTTGACCCTACCCTAACTGACTCGTAACGTGAGTCACACCTCGGCTAGAACGTTTCAAGAACCCCTCTTCCGG
Source organism: Actinoplanes sp. NPDC049802 (assembly GCF_040656595.1). Taxonomy (NCBI): domain Bacteria; kingdom Bacillati; phylum Actinomycetota; class Actinomycetes; order Micromonosporales; family Micromonosporaceae; genus Actinoplanes; species Actinoplanes sp. NPDC049802. The sequence goes on along the minus strand of NZ_JBFAMR010000084.1, from coordinate 11,768 downwards.
AGGCTTCCCATGCGTCCTCGGTTCACCGCCGCCGTCGTGCTCACCACGACGGCCGCCATAGCCCTGTCCGGTTGCACCAAGAAGAACGACACCGACACCGCCGCGTCCAGCGGGGCCGGCGACAAGACGTACAAGGTGGCTTTCGTCCCGAAGCTTCAGGGTGTCCCCTACTTCGAGGCGATGAACGCGGGCGGCAAGGAGGCCGCCGCCGCGCTCGGCAACGTCGAGTGGCTCTACCAGGGCCCGACGCAGGCGGACGCGGCCGCGCAGGCCGACATCGTGCGGTCCTACATCCAGCAGAAGGTCGACACGCTGATCGTCGCCCCGAACGACCCGGACTCGATGGCTCCGCTGCTCCAGCAGGCCAAGGACGCCGGCATCCACGTGGCGACCGCCGACACCGACGCGCCGAGCAGCGTCCGCGAGGTGTTCGTCAACCAGGCGACAGCGCAGGGCATCGGTGAGGGCCTGACCGACGCGCTGCTCGAGGAGATGGGCGGCAAGGGGAAGTACGCGATCGTCTCCTGCGGCCAGACCGCGGAGAACCTGAACGCCTGGATCAAGGTGCAGCGGGAGTACACCGAGACGAAGTACCCGGAGGCGGAGATCGTCGACGTGGTCTACGCCGGTGAGGACCAGGCGAAGGCCACCCAGATGGCGACCGACCTGATGAACGCGCACCCGGATCTGACCGGCCTGGTCGGCGAGTGCACCTCGTCCGCGCCGGGTGTGGCGCAGGCGGTCAAGGACGCCGGCAAGATCGGCAAGGTCTTCACGGTCGGACTGGGCACCCCGCAGGCGATGAAGCCGTACCTGAAGGACAAGTCGTCGAGCGCCGCGATCCTCTGGGACGTGGAGAACCTCGGCTACCTGACCGCGTGGGCCGGCGCCCAGATCGCGCAGGGCAAGCCGTTCGCGGCGACGAACAACGTGTCGAGCGAGCTGCCCGCGGTCGCCTACACCGAGGCCGACAAGATGCTGCTGCTCGGCCCGGCTCTGGCGATCACCGACGAGAACGTCGACAAGTTCAACTACTGATCGATGACCGACGAGACGACGCCCCGGCTGCGCCTGACCGCTGTCGCCAAGCGGTTCGGCGCGGTCCGGGCCATTCAGCACGCTGATTTCACGGTACGGGCGGGGACGGTGCACGCCCTGGTCGGCGAGAACGGCGCGGGCAAGTCCACGCTGATCAAGATCGTGGCCGGCGCGGAGGTCGCCGACTCGGGTGAGATCGAGTTCGAGGGCGTGGCGGCCGACATAAGGAGCACGACCGCCGCCATCGCGCTCGGTATCGCCACCGTCTATCAGGAGCCGCAGCTGTTCCCCGAGCTGACGGTGGCGGAGAACATCTTTCTCGGGCGGGAGCTCAAGAGAGCCGGACGGGTCGACTGGGCCGCGCAGAACGCGAGGGTGGTCGAGCTGCTGGAGCTGCTGGGCCTCCCGGAGCGGTACGCGACCGCCGAGGTCGGCACGCTCTCGGTGGCCGAGCAGCAGCAGGTCTCGATCGCGAAGGCGCTGGCCGCCGACGCGAAGGTGCTGATCCTCGACGAGCCGTCGGCGATCCTGACCGACGCCGAGATCGACGTGCTCTTCGACGTGGTCCGGCGGCTGACCGCCGCGGGCGTCGCGGTCGTCTACATCTCGCACCGTCTGGACGAGCTGTTCCGGATCGCTGACGAGGTGACGGTGATGCGTGACGGCAGAACGATCGGCACGTACCCGATCAAGGATCTGAGCGTGCGGCAGATCGCGCACCTGATGGTGGGTGGGGAGATCTCGGACGCCCGGCCGCAACGCGTGGTCCCGGAGGGACCGGCGGTGCTGGAGCTGCGCGGCCTGAGCCGGGCCGGCAAGTTCCGTGACGTCGACGTGGCCGTCCGGGCCGGGGAGATCGTCGCCCTGTACGGCCTGGTCGGCTCCGGTGTGTCGGAGATCGCCGCCTGCGTCTACGGCATCGATCGCGCCACACAGGGACAGCTGCTGGTCGACTCGAGTCGGGTCGACATCCGCAGTCCCGGGCACGCGCAGCGCCTGGGCATCGCCCTGCTGCCGGCGAACCGCAAGGTCGAGGGCATGTTCGGCTTCCAGTCGATCGCCTTCAACATCTCGGCCGGTCATCTCCGGCTGTTCTCGAAGCTTCACGTCTGGGTCGACCGGGCGCGTGAGCGGACGGTGGCCAGGGACCTGATCGAGCGCCTCGCGGTGAGGACCCCGCACGAGCGCCAGCCGATCAACGCGATGTCCGGTGGCAACGCGCAGAAGGTGGTCCTGGCCCGGCAGCTGGTGGAGCGGCCCAAGGTGCTGGTCCTGGCCGAGCCGACGCAGGGTGTGGACGTGGGCGCCAAGGAGGAGATCCACCGCCTGATCACCGAGCTGGCCGAGGAGGGCACCGCGGTGCTGGTGGTGACCTCGGATCTGCCGGAGGCGCTGCGCATCGCCGACCGCATCCAGGTGGTCCGGGGCGGTACGACGACGGACGAGTTCGGTCCGGACGCCAGTCAGGTGGACCTGCTGGCGGCGGCCGCGGGAGGCGGCGAATGACCGCGGTGGCGGAAGCGAAGATCAGGAAGCGGGTGCTGCCCGCGCCGGTCACCGGTCAGGAGATCGTGCTGGTCGGCGTGATCGCCGTGCTCTGGGCCGCGCTGGCGGTGAGCACTCCGGCGTTCCTGACGGCCGGCTCGATCCAGCCGCTGCTGGTGGCGACCGCCCCGGTGGCGCTTGTCGGCGTCGGCATGACCATCGTGATCATCACGGGTGGCATCGACGTGTCGGTCGGTGGCGCGATCATGGTGTGTTCGGTGCTGACCGCGAAGGCGCTGGTCGGGGCCGAGGTGAACCTCGGTGTCGCGGTGCTGCTGCCGGTCGCGGTGGGCGGCCTGCTCGGCCTGGTCAACGGTGTGCTGATCGCGTACGGCCGGGTGCACGCGATCATCATCACCTTCGGTACGGCGAACCTGTTCCTGTTCGTGGGCCTGCGGATCTTCGGCTCCGGGACGGTGAACGGGATCCCCGGCACGCTGGGGTTCTTCGGGCGCGGGCCGGACGGGCGCACGCTCGGCGTACCGCACGCTTTCCTGATCACCGTGCTGCTCACCGCGGCGGCCTGGTGGTGGCTGCGGCACACGGCGGGTGGGCGGCACTTCTTCGCGATCGGCGGGGACGCGCAGGCGGCCCGGCTGGCCGGTGTCCGCGTGCAGCGCCGGGTCCTGCTGGCCTACGTGCTGACCGGTCTGCTGGTCGGTCTGGCCTCGTGTTTCGTGATCGCGCAGGGCACCTCGACGCTGGACCAGTCGGTCGGCGCCGGCAAGGAGCTCGCGGTGATCGCGGCGGTGGTCATCGGCGGCACCTCGATCATGGGTGGCCGTGGCTCGGTGCTCGGCACCCTGCTGGGGGCGCTGCTGGTGCAGTCGGTGGCTTCCGGGGTGACCCAGCTGGGCTGGCGTTCGCAGCTCTCCGACCTGTTCGTCGGCATCTTCATCATCGTGGCGGTCGGCGCCGACCTGCTGCGCGCCCGGGCGAGGAGGAACCGGTGAGCAGGGCGGTCCGGATACTTCTCACGCAGCGGATCGCGCTGCTGGCGGTCCTCATCGTCGTGGTCGTGGTGACGTTCTTCATCAACGACCTGGGCGGTTACCTGACCGCGCCGTACGACTTCGACTACATGTCGGCCAGTCTGATCAGCGCCGTTCCGCTGGCCATGCTGGGTCTGGCGGAGATGCTGGTCATCCTGTCCGGCCGGGGCGGCATCGACCTGAGCGTCGGCGCCATCGTGAGCCTGGCCGGGATGGTCTTCGGATTCGGGTACGGCCAGTGGGGCTGGCCGCTGTGGCTGGCGATCCTGGCGACGGCCGGCTTCGGGGCGCTGCTCGGCGCGGTGAACGGGTTCCTGGTGTCGTACATCGGGTTCCCGGCGCTGATCGCGACGCTGGCGACGTTCTACGCGTACAAGTCGCTGGCCATCGTGATCAACGACCAGCAGCCGATCAGCACCGAACCGATTCAGCGGCTGTTCTCGATGAGCCGGCCGGTGGAGCTGCCGCTGTTCGGCCAGTACGTCCCCGACGTGCCGCTGGGCATCTTCACGTTCCTGCTGCCGACCGTGATCGCGGTCTGGGTGCTGCTGGCCCGGACGGCGTACGGGCGACGGCTCTACGCGATCGGCACCAACGACGTCGCCGCTCGCTGGGCGGGTCTGCCGGTGAAGGACACGCGCTTCAAGGCGTACGTCTATGCGGGTTTGATCTCCGGTCTGGTGGCCGTGGTGACCGTGGGCCAGTTCGCCTCGGCGCGCCCGGACGCCGGGGTCTCCGGCAACGGCATGGCCCTGCCCGCCATCACCATCGCCGTGCTCGGCGGGGTGGCGATCACCGGCGGTATCGGCCGGGTGTCCGGGGTGGTGCTGGCCACGCTGCTCATCGTCTGGCTCAACGCCGGCATCCTGCTCGCCTTGGTCGGTAACGAGGGTTCGCAGTACCAGCTCCTCGCCCTGGGCGCGGTCCTGGTCTTCGCCGCGCTGTTGAACGGGCTCACCAACAGGAAGTACGGAGGAAGTGGATCATGAACCTCGACGGACTCGACGGGTTCACCATCGAGGTCCCGAGTTGGGCGTACGGCAACTCGGGCACCCGGTTCAAGGTGTTCACCCGTCCCGGTGGCCCGCGGAACCCGTACGAGAAGATCTCGGATGCCGCGCAGGTGAACCGGGTGACCGGGCTGGCGAACCGGGTCTCGCTGCACATCCCGTGGGATCTGGTCGACGACTGGTCCGGCTTGCGGGAGCACGCCGACAGGCTGGGTGTGCGGATCGGCGCGATCAACTCGAACCTGTTCCAGGACGACGACTACCGGCTGGGCTCGCTGTGTCACCCGGACGCCGCGGTCCGGCGCAAGGCGATCGACCACCATCTGCAATGCCTGGACGTGATGCGGCAGACCGGCTCGACGGATCTGAAGATCTGGTTGCCGGACGGCCTGAACTACGCGGGCCAGGACTCGCTGCGCGGTCGGCAGGACCGGCTGGCCGAGTCGCTGGGCGTGATCTACGGCGCGATGGACGGCGACCACCGGATGCTGCTCGAGTACAAGTTCTTCGAGCCGTATTTCTACAGCATGGACATCCCGGACTGGGGCACCTCGCTGCTGCACTGCCTGGCGCTCGGACAGAGGGCGACGGTGGTGCTGGACACCGGCCATCACGCCCCGGGCACGAACATCGAGTTCATCGTGATGCAGCTGATCCGGCAGAACCGGCTGGGCGCGTTCGACTTCAACTCGCGCTACTACGCCGACGACGACCTGATCGTGGGTTCGGCCGACCCGTTCCAGTTGTTCCGGATCATGTCGGAGATCGTGGCCGCGGGCGCGCACCGGCCCGAGTCGGGCGTCAACTTCATGCTCGACCAGTGTCACAACATCGAGGAGAAGATCCCGGGCCAGATCCGCTCGGTCCTCAACGTCGAGTCGGCGCTGGCGAAGGCGCTGCTCGTGGACCAGGAGGCGCTGGCCGCCGCGCAGCGCGCCGGTGACGTGCTGGGCGCGCACCAGGTGCTGATGGACGCCTACGAGACCGACGTGCGGTCCGCTCTCGCGGACCGGCGGGAGGCGCGGGGCCTGCCGCGGGATCCGGTCGAGGCCTTCCAGGCGACGGGGTACGCGCAGAGCGCCGCCGCCGAGCGGGCCGGTGGGACGCAGGCGGGCTGGGGAGCGTGATCCTCCGCGAATCGGCCCCGGGCACCGTCCGTCCGGGCGCACGATGAGCGGATGGAGACCGCCACGCAGCCGGAACATCAGGCCCGGGTGGCCGGTGTGCGGGCCCGCCTCGCCGACCTGGTCGAGGCGGATCCGTCACCGGCCGAGCTGGCTCTGGTGCTCCGGCTGCTCCGTTCGTTCGTCTCGAAGGCCCCGGACGCGGTGGACCTGCTGGTGCGGCTGTTGCACGACGGCGACCCGGGGCCGGTGCGTGACCACGCGCACGGTTTGAAGGGGTCGGCCGCCAACATCGGGGCGGCTGATCTCGCCGCGTTCTGCGCCGCCCTGGAGGACCAGGCCCGGGCCGGTGTCGTCGCCGATCCCGGCCCGGCCGCGGACCGCCTGCGGGCCGAAGCCGACGGCGCGCTGCTGGCGGTCCGGGCGGTCACCGCCGAGTACGAGGTGTGAACTCCGGCTCAGGCGGCGGTGAGCACCGGTTCGATCAGGCCCACCACCCGCGAGAAGTTGGCCAGCCGGTCCAGCATCACCTCGGTCACCACCGTGCCGCGGCCGATCAGCACCAGGCCGTTGACCGCCATCACGTCCTCGGCCAGGCGCATCCCGACCTGGAGTTCACAGATGGCGTACGCCTGCGGCGCGCTCGGCGTGCCCTCGACGCCCTTGAGCCGGCGCAGCGCCTCGAGCACGTGCGGGGCGACCTTCCCGCGTTCGGTGAGCATCGCGACGGCGCTGGCCGCCGACCCGGTGCGGCTCTCCGCCGTCTCGTACTCGATGGCCGCCCGGACCACGCTGATCGCGCCTTCCACCAGGGCGGACCAGCCACCCGGCGGCGGCGCCTCGCCGGCCAGCCCGCGGACCGTGGCGACCACGTCCTCGAGCATCGGGATGTCCTTGATCAGCGGCAGCACCACCCCGGGCATGGCGCTGATCATCGCGTGCTCGTCGGCGGTGAGGGGAACGCCCTGTTCCAGCTTCTTGAGCACCTCGGGTGGCACGGTGACCGCGCCGAGCTGGGAGGCCATCGCCGCCACCTCGATCTCCCACAGCCCGTCCAGTTCCAGGGTGTGGGTGAGGTCGGCGACCAGCGAGCGGATCCGGCCGGCCCGGGCGAACCCGACCGGGCTGGCCAGTTCGAGGATCCCGAAGAGGGCCTGCACGCTGGTCCTGAGGGTGGTGTCGAGCATCTTGCGCTCGGCCATCGCCTGGTCGTGCCGGGCGACCGCGGACTTGACGGTGTCGAACACGTCGGCCCGTCCGGCCGGCTTCGGCAGGAAGCGGTAGACGCCGCCGGAGTTGATGGCGGCGATGGCGGTGTTCATGTCGCCGTAGCCGGTGTGCAGGATCCGGCTGACGTCCGGGTACTCCATCTGGATCCGGCCGAGCAGTTCGATGCCGTCCATCCCGGGCATCCGCATGTCGCTGACCACCGCGGCGACCGGCCCGTGCTCGGCGAGCCGGCGCAGCGCCTCCTCGCCGTCGGCGGCGAGCAGCAGCCGGTGGTCCCGGCCCAGCTGGAGCGAGAGCGTCGCGAGGACGCTCTCCTCGTCGTCGACGAGCAGAACGGCGGGCTTGCCGCTGTCGGTGTCACCCGACCGGTACAGCTCGGTCCGCATTGTGGCCTCCTTCGCCTTACCGGCGGTCGTGGTACGTGGTCCCTATCGCCGCGCCCGCGCCGCTGCTGAGCGATAGGCCGGCCGCCGTTTCTCCCGGCGTGAACTTCTCAACCTGGTCCCACCGCGCGCCGAAATGCGATCCACGAGTCATCGCGGAGAACCCGCCGGACGCCTGGGAGAAACGGATGCGACCGTGAGTGCGGTACGGGAGGACGCCCGCCTGGCGGCCCTGCACAGCTATCACCTGCTCGACGCTCCGCGTCCCGTGGTGCTCGACGAGCTGACCCGGGTGGCGGGCGCGGTGTTCGGCACGCCCATGGCGGCGGTCACCCTGATCGGCCGGGACCGGCACTGGTTCGCCGGCAACACCGGGGTGCCCGGTGACGGCGGCCCACGGTCCGGTTCCTTCTGCGGCCAGGTGGTCGACCGGCGGCTCGCCCTGGTCGTCGAGGACGCGCTGGCGCATCCGGCGTACCGGGACTGGGACACGGTGGCCGGTGCTCCGAACATCCGGTTCTACGCCGGTGTGCCGGTGATCGACGAGGACGGGCACGCCCTGGGCGCCATGTGCGTCCTGGACGACGAGCCGCGTACCGCCGGGGACCGGCAGATGGATCTGCTGCGGACGCTGGCCGGGCAGGCCGCCGGGCATCTCGCGGCATTGCGCAACCGCCGGCTGCTGGCCGAGGTCGGTGACGAGCTGTCCCGGGCGATCAGCCGCGAGGAGGACTTCGTGGCGACCGTCTCGCACGAGCTGCGCACCCCGGTCACCACCATCCAGGGCTATCTGGAGCTGCTGGTCGACAACGAGGAGCTGGCGCCGTACCGGATGCTCATCGACCCGATCCAGCGCAACGGCGAGCGCCTGGTGCGGATGGTCGACCACCTGCTCGCCGGCACCCGCCCGGCGGGCGCCCCGCTGCCGCTGCTGCGGGCCACCACCGACCTGGCCACGGTCGCCGAGGCGGCGGTGGCGGCCTGCCGGGCCCAGGCGGCGCAGCGGGACGTGCCGGTGGTCATCGAGACCGGTCCGCTGACGACCGGGGTGCCGGGCGACCTCACCCGGCTCAGTCAGGCGGCCGAGCAACTGGTCCGCAACGCGATCCTGTTCAGCCCGGCGGGCCGGACGGTGACGGTACGCGTCTCCGGCGCCGTCCTCGAGGTGATCGACACCGGCGCCGGCATTCCCGCGGACGAGCTGCCGCATGTCACCGAGCGCTTCTACCGTGGCGGGCACGCCCGTGACCAGGCCGTGCCCGGTGTGGGCCTGGGTCTGAGCATCGCCGACCGGATCATGCAGGCCCACGACGGCATCCTGACCGTCGAGTCGGGCGGTCGTGGCCGTGGCGCCACCGCGAGGATGTCCCTGCCCGGATGAGGCGAGGGCGGGCTAGCAGTCCTCCGGGTACGGCTCCAGCTCGACCCGGACCCGTTTGCCGCCGTGGTGGTTCTCCACGTGCCAGCCCGCTGAGAGCGCCTCGATGAGGGCGATCCCCCGCCCGCCGATGCCGTCCGGGTCGCGGCGGCGGGGCACCACCGAGGAGCCGTCGGCGACCGACACGGTCACCCGGCCGCCGTGCGCTTCCAGGCTCAGCTCGATCAGGCCGCCGCCGTGCCGGACGGCGTTGGTGACGAGCTCGCTGACGACGACGGCGCAGGCGTCCACCCAGTCGGTGTCGCGGAATCCCCACCCGGCGAGCACCGCGGTGGCGGCGCGGCGGGCGGCGGCTGGTGCGCTGCGTCCCAGCGGGACGTCGAGATGGGCGGTCAGCTCGGACATGCTTACCCCACGAGTAGCCGGCTTGCGGGCGCACAGTACCCCGCGGTCCGGGGCCACGAAACTTCGTTGTCCGTATTGCCTTGTTTACGATGATTTAGGCTTTCGGTATGGCAGCGGTGCTCATCGTCGAGGACAACCAGGAACACCAGGCGGTCATCGCCGAGGTGGTCCGCCGCCTCGGTCACCGGGTGGTGCTCGCCGGTGACGGCCGGGCCGGCCTGACCGCGGCCGTCACCCACCGGCCCGACCTGATCGTCGCGGACGTCGACATGCCCCACCTGAACGGCATCCGGATGTGCCGGGCGCTGCGCGAACACCCGGCCACCGCGGACGTTCCGGTCGTGCTGATCACCGCCTACCTGCCACCCGGCGACACCACCCTGGCCGAGGCCGAGGCCGTCGCCGTGGTGCCCAAGCCGTTCAGCGTCAAGGAGCTCACCGAGACTTTGCGCGCCTGCATGGCGGCGCCGGCCGGGGCCCGGCACGACCCGGCCTTCACCGAGGCGCTGCTGCGCAGCCTCGACGCCGGGGTGGTCGCCTGCGACCTGGAGGGCCGGCTCGTGGTGATCAACCAGGCGGTCCGTGACTTCTTCGGCGACGACAGCCTCGGCGTGCCGGCCCGGGAGTGGGCCGCGCGGTTCGGCCTGCGCCGCCACGACGGCAGCCCGCTGCGCCCGGACGACGTGGCCCTCTACCGGGCGCTGCGCGGCGAGGAGATCCGGCACGACGAGGTGCTCGCCCACGACCGGCAGGACCGTCCGCGCTGGTTCGCCATCAACGCCCGCCCGGTCCGCGACGCCGCCGGCCACGTCCTCGGCGCGGTCGCCGCGGTGCACGACGTCACCGCCGAACACCACCAGCGCCAGTACGAGCAGTGCAAGAGCGACGTCCTCAAAGCCCTGGTCCACGCCCCCGACACGGCCCGCGCCGGCGCCGAGGTGCTGCGCGCCATGGCCGCCGGGCTGGGCTGGCCGTACCTGCGGTTGTGGCTGGTCGACCCGGTCACCGACCGGCTGCGCCCGGCCGCCACCCACCTCGTACCGGGCTCCCCGCCGATAACGCTGCCGCCGGTCCTGGACCGCGGCGAAGGGCTCGCCGGCTCCTGCTGGGAGCGCGGCGAGCCGATCTGGGTGCCCGACCTCCAGGCGCCCGACGTGCCGGTGCTGCCCAGCTTCATCGAGGCCGGCCACTACCGGGCCGCTCTGGCCGTGCCGGTGTGCAGCGCCGAGAAGGTCGTCGGCGTGCTCAGCTGCTTCACCCTCGAGCACCAGGACCCGGACCCGGCACTGACCGTCCTGCTCACCGGCATCGCCGGGCACGTCGGCGCCTACCTGGAACGACGCCGCGCCGAGGAGCTGGCCGGCCAGCTCGCGGCCAGCATCGGCGAGTACATCGCCCTGGTCGGCCACGAGCTGCGCACCCCGCTCACCTCGATCGGCATCTACACCGACCTGATCTCCGAGGAGCCCGACGAGACGACCGTCGGCGAGGTCCGCGACATGCTGGTGGTGATCGAGCGCAACAACGCCCGGCTGCGTTCCCTGGTCGAACGCCTGCTCGACCTGTCCGCCCTGGAGTCCGGGCACGCCCAGCTCACCATCACCGAGGTGGACCTGGCCGCGGTGGTGGAGGCCGCCGCGGCGGGCTTCTCGGTACGGCCGGAGCTGCCGGACCGGCTGACCGTGCCCGGCGACCGCAACCGGCTGCGGCAGGTCGCCGAGAACCTGATCGGCAACGCGGTCAAGTACAGTCCGGACAGCGACGCGGTACGCGTGACGCTGACCGCCGACGACGACGCCGCCGTGCTGACCGTCTCGGACAACGGCATCGGCATCCCGGCCGGCGAACACGACCGGCTCTTCGCCCGCCTCTACCGCGCCACCAACGCCCGGCACAGCGGCATCCCCGGCGCCGGGCTCGGGCTCGCTCTCAGCCGGGCGATCGCCGAGCTGCACGGCGGCACCATCACCCTGGCCGCGAACGAGGGCGGCGGCACGATCGCCACGGTCCGGCTTCCCCGCCGTCCCGGGACCAATGGCCCTGCACGCCCGGGACGCCGCACCGACACCCTTGAGGGGAACCAATAGGAGGGGTCATGCAGGCAGGAAACAAGGACGCGTGGCGCGGCTTCGCCGGAGCCTCGTGGCGCACCGGGATCGACGTCGCCGGCTTCATCCACGACAACGTGCGGCCCTACGACGGCGACGCCGGCTTCCTCGCCGGGCCGACCGCCCGGACCACCCAGATCTGGGACAAGCTGTCCGCGATGTTCGTCCAGGAGCGGGCGAACGGCATCTACGACGCCGACGCGTCCACCCCGGCGTCGATCACCGCGCACGGGCCCGGCTACATCGACCGGGACACCGAGCTGATCGTGGGCCTGCAGACCGACGCCCCGCTGCGCCGCGCCATCATGCCGACCGGCGGCCTGCGGATGGTCGAGGGCGGCCTGAAGGCGTACGGGCGGGAACTCGACCCCCAGGTGCGCAAGATCTTCACCGACTACCGCAAGACCCACAACGCCGGTGTCTTCGACGCCTACCCGGCCGACGTGCTCGCCGCCCGCCGGTCGCACATCATCACCGGCCTGCCCGACGCGTACGGCCGCGGCCGCATCATCGGCGACTACCGCCGGGTCGCCCTCTACGGCGTGGACCACCTGA
>NZ_JBFAMR010000083.1:0-33114 GCF_040656595.1 Actinoplanes sp. NPDC049802 | reverse complement strand
ACGTCACCTACGACGAAGACCGCTCGCAGATCCGTACCGGCACCGGGCCACAGGTCATGGCCGCTCTGCGCAACGCCGCTATCGGCGCCTTACGCCTCGCCGGCGCCACCAACATCGCCGCCGCCAACCGCCACCACGCCCGCGACAGCAGCCGCCCGCTCGCACTGCTCGGAATCACCTGACGACTTTGCCGGGGCCCTGGGTGCAGACGCGGGCCACGATGTTGCGTATGACGCGTTATGACCGTAGTCGGGATCGACTGGTGCCCGGTCGTGAACATCGCCGAGTCGACCTGCTGCCAGTGGATCAAGCAGGCTGAGCGTACGCCGCTGGCGAGCATTGCCCGGGATGTCGTCATCCGTGCGTCGAGGCCTCGCGTGCGTCGAGGAGTTCCTCCCAGTGTTCCCGGGCCCAGGTGCATGCGGCGGTCATCGGCTGGAGCAGGCTGAGGCCCAGCGGGGTCAGTTCGTACTCGACGCGGCGCATCGGCTCGGGGTGGCTGGTGCGTTTGATCAGGCCGTCGCGTTCGAGCGTCCGGAGTGACTTGGTGAGGGTTTTCCCCGTGATGCCACGCAGCGGAACTCGAAGCTCGGAGAAGCGCCGCGGTCCGTGCTCCAGGCACCGGACGATCATGCCGGCCCACTTGTCGCCGATCCGGATCGGCGACAGATCGGAGGGGCAGACCGGGTCGAACATGTCGGGGTCCAGGGGCGTCGTCACGGCTTCACGGTAGCCGGTATCCGATCGGTAACCGCGTGTCCGGATACGGTCGGCGACGGCACCGGCGATCAGGCCGGTTCAGAGGAGGCGAGGTGCCGGTATGGGAAATGTGGTGGTTTTCGGTGCGGGCGGCCGGGCTGGGCGGGCGGCCGTCACCGAGGCGCGCCGTCGTGGTCACCGGGTCACCGCCGTGGTTCGTGATCCAGGTAGGTATAGCGGCCTGTCGGGCGACGGCGTGCACCTGACAGCCGGCGACGTGACCGACGTGGACAGCGTCGCCGGAGTCGCCGCCGGACACGATGCCGCGATCAGTGCCGTCTACGACCCCGCGGCGCAACCTGGCGCCTTCTACACCGGCGCTGCCCGCGCCCTGCTCGGCGGACTGGCCCGTGCCGAGGTGACGCGGCTGTTGGTGGTCGGCCTGGCGTCGACGTTGGAGACCGAACACGGGACGGCGCTGATGGACACGCCCGGCTATCCGCAGGAGTACCGCTCGTTCTACCTCGCCCACGCCGCCGGTACGCAGGTGCTGCGTACCGCGGCCACCGGCGTGGACTGGCTGGTCGTCAGCCCGGCCGGCGATTTCGATCACGGCGGCGTACGCTGCGGGCGATACCGTGCGGCGATGGCGGACGCCGCCAGTCGCATCTCGTACGCCGACCTCGCCGTCGCGCTGATCGACGAGATCGATACCCCTGCGCACCACCGGACCCATCTCGGTGTCGAGGCCGCCTGATGGCCGAGGAGATCGTCGACAGCCCGAGCCCCTGGGTCGCCGAACACATTCGCCGCTTCGTGGAGACCGACGGCAATCCCCGGCCCGGTGTGAATGACCTGTTGCTGATCACGCGTGGCCGCCGGTCGGGAAAGCTGCGCCGAACCGCGCTGGCCTACGTAAGAGACGGCCATCGCTATGTCGTCGCCGCGTCCAATGGCGGAGCCGACCGGCACCCCGCCTGGTTCCTCAATCTCGCCGCCGACCCGGACGTCACCGTTCAGGTCGGGACTGAAACCTTCCGAGCGCGGGCGCGGATCGCATCGGCCGACGAGCGACCAAGACTGTGGCAGCTGATGATCGCGATGATGTCGTCCTACCGCGAGTACGAGAAGGCGACCACGAGAGACATCCCCATGGTCATCCTCGAACCGTCACCCTGATCGGGCGAGGCAACATCACCCGCTTGCACAACCTCCTGCGCACGCTCATGCCGCGATCGGTGCGCCCGGGTCGGATGCAGCCAAGGCGGTGACGGCGGCTCCCGCCCGCGGACTCTCGGCCGGCGGCCGGACTACTGGCTGACGTCGCTGGTCAGCGCCGAGTCCGAGGCGACGCGGCTGCCACACCGTCCGGGACTACGCCACCACAAGCGTGACCGAAAAAGCGTGAGACGTACGGTCAGCGATGTCACGAGCCAGATCCGATGAGACGAACGGGACGATCCCGTCGGGTCGTCCGATGGACGGCACCCGGTTGTATGTGTTGGACGTGTTCCTGCAGCCGGTGCCGTCCGGCGTGGTCGGCGAGTTGTACATCGCCGGGACCGGTCTGGCCCGCGGCTACCTCAGCCGTGCCGCCCTGGCGGCGCAGCGGTTCGTGGCCTGCCCGTTCGACGCCAGCGGGCGGATGTACCGCACCGGTGACCTGGTCCGCTGGTCGGACGACGAGGTGCTGTACTTCGCCGGCCGCACGGACGAGCAGGTCAAGATCCGCGGGTTCCGGGTCGAGACCGAGTCGGTCCTGGCCGCCCACGAATCCGTCACCCGCGCCGTGGTGATCGCCCGGGAGGGCCAGCCCGGCACGAAACGTCTGGTCGCGTATGTGCTCGGCGGTGACGTGGACGGACTGGGGGAGTACCTCTCCCAGCGGCTGCCGGATTCATGGTCCCGGCCGCGATCGTCGTCCTGGACACGCTGCCGGTCACCGCGCACGGCGAGGTCGACCGGGCCGCCCTGCCCGTCCCCGCGTTCACCGTGTCGAGCCGGGGACCCTCGACCCCGGCCGAGCAGATCCACCGCGCGCTCTTCGCCGAGGTGCTGGGCCTCGACGCGGTTGGTGCGGAGGACTGGTCCTTCGCCCTCGGCGGCGACTCCCTGCTGGCGATGCGCCTGATCACCCGGATGTGGGCCGCCCTGGGCAGCGGGTGGGTCCTGGCCCGCTCGGGGTGTCCTCGCCTGCGCCGGCCGTTGAGCCGCCGGAAGCGACGGCGTGGTGCTGGGAGCGCACCACGCCGTCGCACGAATCGATCACCGAGACCTGACCGCGGGCACGGTCCCGTCACCCGCGACCAGTGTCAACACCGACGGGCTAGCACTTCGTACGCCAGGATTTGGTGATCATCTGGCCGAGCGTCTGGACCTTTCCGCCGGTCGTGTACCGGTACCAGACGCCGGTGGTGCGCCAGCTGTACGTACCGAAGGTCTTGCACTTGGCCTTCGGGTTGACGTCTCCCTTGCGGAAGATGGTCTTGGAACTCCGGTCGTCCCATCCCCACGCGCGTTTCTGCTGGAGAGTCACCTTGAAGTAGGTCGCGCCGCAGTTCTGCAGGCGGCCGCCCGTGACCACATGCCACTTGCCCTTGATCTTCTGGCCGTAGGGCTTCCACAGCCGGATGCATTTGTTGGCCTGGGCCTCGTATCCGGGCTTGATCTGCAGCGTGGCGATCCCGGCCACAAGGGTGGATCCGTTCGCGTCGGTCAGTCGCGCCGTGCCCGCAGCCGGCGGGTTGCCGACGACGGCCGGAGGTGTGGGCGAGCCCACCGCCGGCGGCGTGGCGGCTGCGCCGGCCGTGGGTGCCACGGCGAGGCCGGCGCCGAACGCGAACACGGCGGCCAGCATGGCGCATCTGCGTACAGACATGGTTCTCCTTTTGCCACGGAGTGAACGACACCCGACCGGTCCTGGCCGGTGCCTCACCTCGTTCGTAGTGATTGGACAGTTGTAAAGCAGCAGGTCAGCGGCGCTTGACAGCAATGACGGACAACTGAAAGAAAGAAGTCCATGGTGGGGAGGCCGGAACGGCGCCTGGATCCGGAGGACGGCCCGATCGTGAGGTTCGCCCTCGACCTGCGCGCCCTTCGGGACCAGGCGGGAGTCGGCAGTTATCGCCGGATGGCGGCGAAGGCACACTTCTCGCACACCGCGCTTTCGGAGGCGGCCGGGGGTGACCGGTTCCCCTCATTGGAGGTGACGCGCGGCTTCGTGGGGGCGTGCGACGGCGACGTGGCGGAATGGGAACTGCGCTGGCGGGCCGTTGCCGACGAGCTGAGTGCCGGCGCGGCTGGTGCCGGGCCACCGCCGGAGCCGTACCCTGGGCTGGTCGCGTTCGAGCCAGAGGACGCCGACCGGTACTGCGGCCGTGAGCAACTGGTCGAGGAACTGGTGCAGCACGTCACGCGTACGCCCCTGGTGGTGGTGGTCGGGCCATCGGGCAGCGGGAAGTCGTCCCTGCTGCGCGCGGGGTTGATGGCCGCGGCGAGCGTGCGACGGCTGCCCGACGACGACGCATGGCAGCCCCTGCTGGTGACACCAGGCGGGCAGCCGTTACGGCAACTGGCCGATGCGGTGGCGGACGCGTACGGACTGTCCGCGGAGTCGCTGCACGACGAGCTGCGCGGTGGCGGCCCCGAAGCTCTGGACGTCGCGGTGCGCCAGGGCATGGTGACCGGATCGCGCACCCGTACGCTGCTCGTCGTGGACCAGTTCGAGGAGCTGTTCACGCATTGCCCCGACCCCGCGGTGCGGGACCGTTTCGTCACGCTGCTGCTGGACGCCGCGTACGGGGCAGACCGGGCCACGAGCGTCGTACTTGGGGTGAGGGCCGACTTCTACGGGCGTTGCCTGGAACAGCCGGGCCTGTTGAGCGCGCTGGCTCAGACGGCGGAACAGGCGGTGCGGCACGTCCCGGTCGGCGCCCTGACCGAGGCCCAGCTTCGCCGGGTGATCGAGGAGCCCGCGGCGCGCTGCGGGCTGGTGGTTGCGCCTGAGCTGGTGGCGACGCTCATCGCGGAGGTGGAAGGCAAGCCGGGCGCGCTGCCGCTGGTGTCGCACACGTTGCGGGAGACATGGCAGCGGAGCGGCGGTGCCCGGCTGACCATGGTGGACTACCGAGCGACCGGCGGGGTCAGCGGTGCGCTTGCGCAGACCGCCGAGCAACTGTACGCCGGATTCAGCCCCTCGGAGCAGGAGATCTGTCGACGGGTGCTGATCCGCCTGACCGCCCTGGGCGACGGCACCGAAGACACCCGTCGACGGGTGGAACGGTCCGAGCTGGACTCCCTGGGGGCACCGGAGGAGAGAACCCAGGTGCTGCACCACCTCACCTCGGCCAGGCTCGTGGTCCTCGACGAGGACACCGTCGAACTCGCCCACGAGGCTCTGATCGAAGCCTGGCCGAGGCTGCACCGCTGGCTGACCGACGACCGAGAGGCCCTGTTGGTCCACCGAGACCTCACCCACGCCGCCGGGAGCTGGCAGGCGCTGGGGCGCGACCCTGGCACGCTGTACCGCGGGGCGAGGCTGGCGCGGACACAGGAATGGGCCGCCGAGCACGAGCCAGAGATGACCGATGTCGAGCGTTCCTTCCTCGCGGAAGCCGTCGCGCTCACCCATGCCGAACAGCAGACGGCACAGCGCCGCATCCGTCAGTTGCGGAGTCTGGTGGCGACGCTGTCGGTGCTGCTCATCGTAGTGGCCGGCACCGGCCTGCTGGCCTGGCGGCAGCGGCAGCAGGCCCACGAACAGCAACGCGAATCGACGTCGCGGCAACTAGCCACGCAGGCGCTGGCCATCGCGGGTACGCAGGTCGGCGTCGCGGCGGACCTGGCGGACCGGGCCTTCCGGACCGCACCCACGCAAGAGGCCCGTAGTGCGGTCCTGAGCCTTGCCGGACGTCAGGCGTACCGGTTGCGGCTGACCGGGCACGCGGGCACCGTCGCGTCGGTCGCCTTCAGCCCCGACGGGCGCCGGATCGCCGGCGGCGGCTGGGATCGAACCGTGATCATCTGGGACGGTGAGACCGGGGCACGCACGGCCACCCTGGCCGGACACGACAAACCGGTACACACGGTGGCCTTCAGCCCCGATGGAAAGCGGCTCGCCTCAGGCGACGCGGGCGGCAGGATCGTCCTCTGGGATCTGGGTACGGGGCAGCGGATTCGTTCCCTGGCAAGTCTGCGCGGCCCGGTCAACGGCCTATCGTTCAGCGACGACGGCAAACGACTGCTTGGCTGCGACACCACCGACCACGTCGCGGTCTGGGACTGGGCCACGGGCCGGCGGGCCAGCGCCTGGGAAGGGCTGGCCGGCGACCCCTTCGCCGACACGGATCCCTCAGCCGGGTTCGGCGCGTTGCGCGTCAAGGCCGTACCGGTCAATGAACAGACCATCCGAGTCGGTCTGACGGGCGAAACCTCCACCCCGCAGGGTACGGAGGAACCGGACCCTGCGGAGGAGACCACGGGCGAACCGGCCACGGCGGAGGTCCCGGCGGCTGGCTACGCGTTTGCTCGTACGCGCGACGGCGCGTTCACAGCGGAGACGAGCCTCGAGGTCGGCTCGATCAACATCATCCACACCCACGGCCGGCGTGACGACTCCGTCGACATCGGTGACCACACCTCCCCGGTGCGCGCCGTGGCCTTCGCGCCGAACGGCGGTGCGCTGCTCTCGGCGAACATGGCCGGATCGATCGACCTGTGGGATGTACGGCGCCTCGACCGTACCGTCAGACTCACCGGCCATCTGGGTGGCGTCACCGACGTGGCGGTCAGCGCGGACGGCCGCCGATACGCGGCCTCGGGTGAGGATGGCACGGTCCTCGTGTGGGATCACCATCGACCGGTTCTGGTCGGCCACACCGGCACGGTAACCTCCGTCGCCTTCGGCCCGGACGGCCGATCCGTGGTCACCGGGTCCGCCGATGCCAGCCTGCGGTTGTGGGACGCCACGACCGGGGCGGTGCGGCAAGTGGCCGCCCCCGATGGTTCCCTGCCGGTCGCCAGTGCCACGTTGGACCCCAACGGTTCCGTGCTCGCTGCCGCGGTCGGCGCTCGGATCGATCTCAGGGATGCGGTCACCGGCGCCGAGAACGCGGTCCTGACAGGACACACGGACACGGTCAACACCGTCGACTTCAGTCCGGACGGCCACCTGCTGGCCAGCGGTGGCTACGACGGTGCGGTCGCGTTGTGGGATCCCGCTCTGCGCCGGCGGATGTCGATGAGCATCGTCGGTGGATCCGTGCACAGCGTGGCGTTCAGCCCGGACGGCCGGATCCTGGCCGCCGCCCGAGACAGCGGGCAGATCACGCTGCTCGACCCGGCCGGTGGCCGGACACTGGCGGTTCTCGGCGACGAACCGGGCGACCTGAACGAGGTCGCGTTCAGCCCGGACGGCCGGCTGCTCGCATCGGCCGGGGGCGACGGCCGGGTGACTCTGTGGGACGTGGCCGGCGGGGCGCCCGCCGTCGTCCTGAACGGGCATTCCGCGGCGGTGTTGAGTGTGTCGTTCAGCCCCGACGGCCGCTATCTGGCCAGCGCGGGCCTGGACCGCACCATCGAGATCTGGGACGTGGCCGAGCGAACGAAATGGGCGGTGTTGAGCGGGCATTCCGATGGGGTTACCGACCTGGCCTTCAGCCCGGACGGCGGCACACTGGCGTCGAGCAGCCTCGACCACACCACGATCCTCTGGCCGCTGGACGTCCCGGCGGCGGTCGAGGCGGTCCGTGCCTTGCCCCGTTAGCTTCGAGGAACGGAGCCGTCCCACCAGCTGTCTACTATTCAGCGCCACCGCGGGTCGACGTGGTTCCACGACCTCGCTGGCTTCGTACTGCTACGGCTGCTCGCTGCTTCGTGTACTCGTATGAAGCCAAGGGCTCGCGGGCAACGACCCCCTCCGAGGACCATCGCCACGGGTGTGAGCGGTGACAGGAAGCCGCAGTACCGGGCGGAGGCGATCGAGGCGTTCAAGGCTTCGATGGAGGTCATCGCCGCCGGGCTCACGTAGTGATCCTCAGTCCGGGCCGGATGAGTCGGCACGCCCCGCTCAACGTCGAGGAGCCGTCATCTCCTGGCGGCTACGACGTTCTTGCCGGAGGCGGTGACGGTCCAGGTGACGGTCTTCCTCGTCCACGGGTTCGTCGCGTGTATGCCCGCCCCGCCGGTCACGGAGGTCGTCTTCAGCATTCCGCCGTTGTTTTCGTTGAAGAGGTTCACATTCTTCGTGACGATCTTGCGCAGGGCGGCGACCCGCACCGGCTTGCCCTTCGCCGCATTCAGGGCCTCCCAGCGGGAGGACTTCGCCGCGTCCTCGACCTCGTCCGCCATGTGCAGGTAGATCCGGCCGGTCCGCAACGCCGCGCTGGTGATCGTGACGGCGGCGGCCGGCAGCGCCACCTTCTGCGGCCCGTACGCGAACGCGTACCTGCTCACGTCGTCGCCGGCGGTCAGTTCGGCTGCGTGTACGGTTCCGTCGGCGTCGACGTGGATGGCGGCCTCGGCGCCTTCCGTGTTGGTGTAGGCGTAGTCGGCGCCGCCGTCACCGCGCACGGTCCTGGTTCCGGCCGCCGCGGTGTCGGCCTCCAGCTCGATCAGGAAGGCGGGATCCGGGAAGTTGATGCTGACCACCGAGGTGAACTCGCCCGGCGAGGCCGGCCGGTAGACGTGGGTGACGCCCGGTCGGCCCATCATCCTCAGCGCGGGCACGTCGTCCGGCTCGATCGGCGCGTACTCGCCCTTGCCGTCGACGCCGTACCACTCGACGTTCTCCTTGGAGCCGGTGCGCAGCATCGACGCCTGCCCGCGCTTGTCGTCGTACACGAATGATCCGGTCTCGTTCTTCCAGACGACCGTGGCCTTCCAGCCAGCCTCGGCCATCGCCGAGGCCGACGCGGCGGCGGCCGCCCGGATCGCCGTGGCCATCTCCGCGGCGGTCAGGCTCGAGCCCGCGTCCGCGGCGGACGCCGCGCCGGGCAGACCGGCCAGACAGACACCGAGCGAGAGGGACACCACCGATGCCGTACGCCGGGAAGACAGCAGTCGCATCATCAGCTCACCTTCTGGACGCGGGTGTAGTAGGTCCATGCCGCCTTGTGGTCCCCGGTCAGCCAGGCCCGGACCCAGTACTTGCCCTTCGCCTTCGGGGTCCACGTCAGCGTGATCGCGCCGTCGGCAGGCGACTCCACCGTCTGGACGGTGTTCCAGCCGGACGTCTTGTCGGACCACTGCAGCACCACCTTCCGGCGTGACGGGACCACCCTCCCCGTCATGGTCAGGGTCTGCCCGACCTTCGACGTGCCCGTCGCCTTCCAGCCGATCAGGCCGGCCTGCACGCCCGGCAACCGTGTCGCGGCGCTGGTGGCGGCGGCGAACGCATCGTTGCCGGGGAACCGGGCACGGACGTCGCCGTTGATCCGGTGCTCGTACTCGTACTCGAAGCTCTGGTACTCATCGGTGGTGACCGTGGCGATCTTTCGCCAGATGGTCGACCTGGCCGTCCTGAGCTCCAGCACGATCTGCTCCCGGGTCTCCGGACCGGACAGCCAGCCGGTGATGGTCTGCGGGTCGCCGTTGGTCTCCCGGTCGTATTCGTCCGTCGGGAGATCTTTCAGCGTCAGGGTGGCCTCGGCATGCCGGGTCGTGGCGATGTCCTGCCTCGACATGACCACGTCCTGGCCCACGCTGATGCTCACCGGGACGCCGAACCAGTCGAGATCCCGGGACACGCCCGGAGCCGCCTCGACGATCATCTGGATCCATGTGTCTCCCGTGTTGAAGAAGGTGAGACCGGAGCACCAGGCCCGGCCGGTCTCCTGGTGGTCGATGCGGCAGGCCGTCGATCCGGCGTCCATCGCCACGAGCCGCAGCCCTTCGGGAAGGCCGGTCAGTGGCAGTGAGAGCTCCACCGGCCCGGGGTCGGAGACCGCGGGGCCCTGCAACGTGAAATGGATCCGGGCGCTGGTACCGGGAACGACGTTCGGCAGGCTGTCTCGGGTGAGGGTGAACGCGGACGCCGGGTACCCGGCGGTGGCCGCGTGCGCGGGGGAAACCGCGATCACGGCTCCCGGAAGAGCCAGGATCGCCGCGGCGATACAGCGCCGGAGTCGATCGGACCGGATTCTCATCGGGTGGGGTACCCCTCGCTGCCGGGTTCGGCATCGTGACGCCGTGCCCGCCCGGCCGGGCAGACGGCCGGATGCTTCGGCGCCGGAGCCCCGTGGTTGAGCACGGCGGGGGAGCGGCAACCCGGCCGCACCGGCTTCGCACCGGTGCCGGTCAGCGCGCGTCGCGCGGGAACGGCCCGAGCGGCTCACCGGCGCGGGAACGCTTGCCGTCCTCGGCCGGCCGCCGAGCAGAGCCGTTTCAGCACGTACCTGAAGAGGGCGATTCGCACCGGCACGGACGGGTGACTGGCGAGATTCTCACGTCGGGCGTCCTGGAACGACACGGACATGGTCGGCGTGGGTCTCGGTCGGTCGCGACGTTGCACGGCTGCGAGGTGGGTCCGCGGTCGGCTGGGCGGCTTCTCGGCGTACCGGAGGCACTCCCGGCCGGTGGCAGTGGGGTGAGCTAGTCGTCCAGCGCGGGAACCGTCGTCGCGTTGACGATGTCCCGGAGAGCGGCGACATGCCCCTGGTACGCCTTACGTCCCTGGCGGGTCATCGACAGCCATACTCGCCGGGTGTCCGAGCCGAGACGTTCCTGTTTCACATATCCAGCGTCGACGAGGGCGGCGACCTGTTTGCTCAGAGCCGACGGGCTCAGGTCCAGATGTTCCTTGATGACCGACAGTTCCAGGGTGCTGCCGGCGACGAGCATCGCGCAGATCCGCAGCCGGTGCGTCGGGTGGATGACCGGGTCGAGTTCCGCGGTCACCGGGGTGCCCCTGTCGAGCGCCGGTGCACCACGCCGCCCGCCAGGTAGAAGGCGGCAGCCGCGACGGCGAGGACGACGATCGGCCGTGCCTGCGTGGTGAGCTCGGCGACGACGAACGCGGCGAACAGGCACATGGTCGACGCGCCGGCCAGGGCGAGGAAGACGCGGCTGGTGGGCAGGGTGTAGGGCGCACCCATCCGGTAGCCGGCCAGCACGTTCACCGCCATGAGCGCGGCGCCGGCGGCGAGGAGGAGGACCAAGCCGTCGTCGCCGAGCGCGAAGGTCAGGGTCATGGCGCCCAGTAGGAGGGCGTTGACCGGGTAGATCCAGGTGGGCCACGGCGTGTCCCGCACGGCGCGCTGGGCTGTGTCGATGTCCGCCAGCGCCTCGCGGGCCTCGGCGGGGTTCGGGACGTGCGTGTTGTTTTCCATAACGGAAACTATCTCAGATGATTTCCACTATGGCAACTATCAACCACTCGGAAACCATATGGCGCACCAGTGGTGGAGCCTGCACGGAGGCTCCGGCCCAGGCATCGACGTTCAGCGATGCGCCGCGAGGTGATGGCCCAGCGCGGTGAGAATCGGCAGGGGCGTGGTCGGACGGTCATCGCGCCCGGGGCGCCACGGGCGCCGGTGGTGTCACGGAACAGCGAAACCGGCCATGCCGGAGCCGACAAGATCGGAATACTTACCATCAGGCGGTTACACCTGCACCGTACGCCGAAACACAGGGAGAAGGCCCGTGAACATCGTTTCCGAGGAAACCTGGGAGACCCTGCGCGCCCATGCGCGCCAAGCGATGACGAAGGCGTACGCCCCGTATTCCGGGTTTCCGGTCGGTGTCGCCGCCCTGGTCGACGACGGGCGGATCGTCACCGGCGCGAACATCGAGAACGCCTCCTACGGCGTGGGCCTGTGCGCGGAGTGTTCCCTCATCTCCGAGCTCATCATGACCGGCGGTGGCTCGCTCGTCGCCTTCGCCTGCGTCGATGGTGACGGGAACACCCTCATGCCGTGCGGCCGTTGCCGGCAGCTGCTCTACGAACACTCCGCTGAGGGCATGCTGCTCGACACTCTCAGTGGCATCAAAACCATCGACGAGGTCCTACCTGACGCCTTCGGGCCGAGAACACTGCGTGCCTACCAGGAAGCGCACTGAGAACAGCCCGCTCCTGAACTCTTGATCATGCTTTGACCAGCGTGGTGACGACGCCGGGGCAGGGCTGCCGGGTTCAGCCCTGCCTGGGGCGAGCCGCCGGCCCGATCAGGCTGCGGCGGTGGTCGTCGATGTAGCGCAGTGGTCCCGTCTTGGCCTCGATGCTGCCGAGAAGGTGGCGAAGTCGATCACCCGCACACCCCGGCCGGGCCGATGACCGCGCGGCAGGCGGAATACGGGCGTACGGGCGGGGCTTGGCACGGTTATGAGCGCTGACCAGTTCGATCCTCGTGAGTTGCTGGCCGGGAGCCGGCTCGGTGTGCTGGCGACGATCAAGGCCAACGGCCTGCCGCAGCTGTCGCCGGTGACGCCCTTCTACGATCGTGACGCCGACACCGTCTACGTGTCCATGACGGAAGGGCGGGCCAAGACCGTCAATCTGCGCCGCGATCCACGGGCCGCCCTGGAGGTGACCAGCAAGGATGGCTGGTCGTGGGCGACCGCGGAAGGGCCGGTGACGCTGACCGGGCCGGGCGCCGACCCGAACGGGCCCGAGGTCGAGGCGCTCGTCGACTACTACCGTCGTGCGGCCGGCGAGCACCCGGACTGGGACGAGTACCGGCAGGTGATGGTTTCCGACCGGCGTGTGCTGATGGCTCTCCGGGTGGAGCGCGTCTACGGGCAGAAACTCGGCTGAACAGTGGCAGGATCAGGGTCGTGCGACTCGAGATCGAAGACAGTACGGCCCTGACCTTCGACGACGGCTCGCCGGTGCGGGCCGCCTCGGCGATCGCCCCGTTCGGCGACGGCTGGCTGGTGATGCAGGACGACGCCACCCACGCGGCCTGGTGGAGACCGGGTTCGATCACTCCGGTACGGGTCGTGGACCCGGTCGACGGGCTGGAGGAGTTCACCGCCGCGGCCGGCACGAAGCACTTGAAACCGGACTTCGAGGCGGCCTGTGCCCTCGCCACCGGACAGGTGCTGCTGCTCGGCTCGGGCTCCTCGCCGAACCGGATGCGCGCCTCCCTGGTCGGCTCGTCCGGCTACACGGTCGCCGACCTGCGCCCGGTCTACCTGGCCGTCGCCGCCGCGCTCGGCGTCACCGAGGAGCAGCTCAACCTGGAGGGCGCCTGCCTGGTGGGGGACCGCCTGCGCTGGTTCCAGCGGGGCAGCCTGGCCTCCGGGGCACCTACCGCCTCCGCCGACGTGGACGCCGCCGCCCTGCTCGCCGCGGTCCGCGGGGAGGCGCCGGCCGACCTGGTCAGAGTCGGTGAGGTACGCGTACACGATCTCGGCGACATCGACGGTGTGGCACTCGCGGTGACCGACGCCGTGAGATTGCCCGACGGGCGGGTGCTGGTCAGCGCCGCCGCCGAGGACACCCCGAACGCGGTCGACGACGGCCCGGTCGTCGGTTCCGGTCTGGCGCTGCTCGACGGCGGTTTCGTGGCGTTCCCCGGCGCCGAGAAGGTGGAGGGCCTCGCCTTGCGGGAGGCGACCGCCGGCGAGGCACGCCTCTACGCGGTGGTGGACGCCGACGACCACGAGGTCGCGTCCCGCCGGCTGGGGTTGCGGCTGATATTCGATTGAGTGTTCGGCCGGACGTTTGCCATGCTCGATCCGGCCCCGGCGGCTTCAGAAGAAAGCGCTTCAGCAGCGGGCGCACTGGCGATCAAACCACGCTGGTCCGCTGCCATCTCCGCGACCGATCCTTCCCATCGGAACCGCTACGGGGCCACCCTTTCTCGTTTCAAGTCAGAGGTGTGCCATGTCCAGTGAGGTGATCATTCGTAGCGGTTTCCAGGGCCTGCGCTACGTCGACGGCCGGTTCGACCAGGTCCTCGACCCGGGCCGGTACGAGCTGCCGGTTCGCCGGTTCCCGTCGCGTCGCGTACCGAAGGTGGAGATCCTCACCGTCGATCTGCGGGAGCGCGAGATCAACATCAAGGGCCAGGAGATCCTGACCGCCGACAAGGTCGCGGTCCGCGTCAACATCATCACCCACTTCCGGGTCGTCGACCCGGTCGCCGCCATGGAGCGGGTGGCCGACTACGGCGACCGCGTCTACAGCGACGTCCAGCTGGCCGCCCGGCGGTCGCTGGCGTCCATGACGCTGGAGGGCATCCTCACCAACCGCAACCAGCTCAGCGAGGACATTCTGCGCGACGTCGAGGGTGTCTCGGCCGGTTACGGCGTGGAGATCATCCGCGCGGACGTGAAGGACCTGATCTTCCCGGGCAACCTTCAGGACGTCATGAACCGGGTGCTCACCGCGCAGCGGCTCGCCGAGGCGCAGATGATCGAGGCGCGTACGAAGGCGGACCGTGAGCGGCTGGCCGCCGAGGCCGACGCCGAGGCGAAGCGGATCCGCGCCGACGCCGAGGTCGACGCGCTGCGCCGGCTCGCCGACGCCGCTCAGGCATACGACGAGCACCCGGCCCTGCTGCGGCTGCGCGAGCTGGAGACCCTCGGTGCGCTCGGCGCCAACGCGGCGGCCCGGCTGTACATCGGCTTCGACAAGCACAGCGACCGCCTGACCGAGTGACGCCGGGTCGGACCTTCTCAAGCCGGTGACGGCGCGACCGATCTGAGACGTCGCGCCGTCACTCGTCGAGCGGAGGTCATCTGTCGATCGGCGCCCTGCGGGCCGACCGCTGCTGATCATCGACGAACCCTCTCCCCGGCAGGCTGACCGTGAACAACTCGACCCTCACCGCGAGGCCACCCCTGGCGGTCGTCATCGCCCTCGACGACACTCTCTATCCGCAGTCCGCTTATCTGTACGGGGCCGCACGCGCGGTCGGCCGGGCCGGCGCCGCCGCGGGTCTGGAGCCGGTGCGCCTGAGCCGCGCGGTCCGCCGCCAGGTGGTGACCGGTTCCGACAAGGGTGGCGTGATCGGCCGGGCCCTGGCCGCCTACGGCATCGCCCCCGGCCCGGCCGCCGGCCTGGTCCCCGCCCTGGTGGCGGCGTTCACCGCCTACCGTCCGCGCCGTCTGCCGCGCTACCCCGGCGCGCTGACCGCGCTGACCGCGATCAGCGCCCGCTACCCGGTCGCCTGCCTCACCGACGGCGACCCGGCGATCCAGCGGGCGAAACTGGCCGCCACCGGGTTGGCGAACGCTTTCACCACGATCGTCATCACCGACGAGCTCGGTGGCCGTACTCTGCGCAAGCCCCATCCGGAGGGCTTGCGGCAGGTGGCCGAGACGCTCGGCGTACGTCCGTCTGATCTGGTCGTGATCGGGGATCGGCCCGGCAAGGACATGGCGGTGGCGGTGGCCTTGGGCGCCCGCTCCATCCGGGTCCGGACCGGTGAGTACGCCGATGCGCCCGACGAGCCCTCCGCCACCGCCTGCGCCGCCGATCTGACCGCCGCGGCCGCCCTCCTCGGCGTCTGAGAGCCGTCTACCCGAAGCAAACAGAGCCGCTGCCGAAGCAAAACAGAGCCGCCGCCCGAAGCAGACAGAGCCGCTACCCGACGCAAGCAGAGCCGCCGCCCGAGGCAAGTAGCGCCGCCTGCCCGCGCAGGTAGTGCCGCCTGCCTGAAGCAGATGGAAGGGCTTGTCCGAAGCGAATCGGATGTGCCCCATCGATGAATGAGAGTGGAGGCTCCGGGCACCCTGACCGTTCAGGCGAGCAGGCCACCGAGGAAGATGATGTTCACGGCTCCGCGCCGGTGTTAGTCCTATCGGCGGTGTCCGTCGTCGTCAAGGAGTGAGTCATGCTGCCCGGTGGGATGATGCCCATTACGCAACTGGCGGTGATGATTCGCCAGAGTCCGCCACAGTCGGCCATCAGCATGCTGAACGGCCTGCCTCAGGAGCGGCTCGCGGCGGTCACCGCCGCGATGACCGCGGGGGAACTGGCCCGGCTGATGCTGGCCGGCAAGCCCGGAGACCGGGCCCGGGTGCTGGAGACGTTCACCGACCAGGACGTGATCCGGGCCGCCGCCGGGATCACTCCGGATCAGGCCGCCACGGTGGTGGCCGAGCTGCCGGACACGAGGTTGCGCCGGGTCTTCGGCGAGCTGGCGGAGCCGGTCCGGTCGGCGGTGCTCAGCCGGCTTCCCGGCGAGCGGCGCGACGAGCTGCTGAGCACGCTGGGTGGCAACCGGGCGCACGACGCCCGGTTCGAGCTGTACGTGCGGGCGGTGACCGGTGCGCTGCAGCGCACCAACGCCGACGTGGCGGTGCCGGACGGCGCTCCGGTCGGCATCCTGTGCGTGCGCGCCTACCAGCGGCTGATCGCGGTCGCCGCGCACCTGGGCGCGGACGGGCGGGCCGGGGTGGCCGCGGTCGAGGACGCCGCCTACCGGCTGCGGGCCGGTGGCGCGCTGCTGGTCACCGACGAGCCGGTCGACGCGGAGGTGCGCCGCTACTGCGCCGAGGCGCGGGATCGCGGGCGGCCGCTGCACACGGTGGCGTGGGCGGACCAGCGCGACGACGGGCAACTGAAGCGAACCCTGGCGGCTCTGTTCTCCTGACCTCCGGCGGCCCTCCACTGAGGCCTTTCGGCAGGGTCGCCCGCCCACCAAAATGAGTAGCCTCATTTTTGAGCGAACTCATTAGCGGAGGACGGCGATGGACACGGAGGCGACCGGCCGAAGGGCCCGGAACATGCTGGAGAAGCGGGAGCGGATCGTGCGGGCGGCGGCGGAGCTGTT
Source organism: Actinoplanes sp. NPDC049802 (assembly GCF_040656595.1). Taxonomy (NCBI): domain Bacteria; kingdom Bacillati; phylum Actinomycetota; class Actinomycetes; order Micromonosporales; family Micromonosporaceae; genus Actinoplanes; species Actinoplanes sp. NPDC049802. The sequence goes on along the minus strand of NZ_JBFAMR010000083.1, from coordinate 16,696 downwards.
CGCCGAGCGGGGCTTCGAGGGCGTCACCACTCAGGAGATCTCCGAACGGGCCGACGTGGCGGCGGGCACCCTGTTCCGCTACGCGGCCTCCAAGGGCGAGCTGTTCCTCATGGTCCACAACGAGGAACTGCGGGCCGCGATCCAGGCCGGCGCCGCCGCGGCGGCCGCCGAGCAGGATCCGGAGAAGGCGGTGATCGCTCTGGTGGAGCCGGTGATGCAACGCGCCCGTGACTCCCGCAGTGCCGCCGTCTACCAGCGCGAACTGCTTTTCGGGCCGCCCACCGAGCGCTACCGGGCCGAAGGGCTCGCGCTGGTCGGTGAGCTGGAGCGGCGGATCGCGGAACGGCTCGGCGGTGGCGCCGACGCCGCCCGGGCCGCGCGTACGGTCTTCGCGGTCCTCAATCTGCTGCTGGTCCAGCCGTGGACCGGTGTGCATCCCGGCGCCGATCCGGTCGAGGAACTCCGCTTGCAGGTCGCTCAGGTGGTCCGGGGATTCCGGGCCCGGTGAGAGAGAGAAGAACGATGTACCACAGCAGCGGAAACTACGAAGCCTTCGCCCGCCCGCGCAAACCGGCCGGAGTCGACGACAAGACGGCCTGGTTCGTGGGCGCGGGACTGGCCTCACTGGCCGGCGCCGCGTTCCTGATCCGCGACGGCCACATGCCCGGCCACCGGATCACCGTCCTCGAACGGCTCCGCCTGCCCGGGGGCGCGCTGGACGGCATCAAGGAACCGAAGAAGGGTTTCGTGATCCGCGGCGGCCGGGAGATGGAGGACCACTTCGAGTGCCTCTGGGACCTGTACCGGTCGATTCCGTCGCTGGAGATCGAGGGCGCCTCGGTGCTCGACGAGTTCTACTGGCTGAACAAGGACGACCCCAACTTCTCCCTCCAGCGGGCCACCGTCGACCGTGGCCAGGACGCGCGGACCGACGGCCTGTTCGGGCTCAGCGACAAGGCACAGAAGGAGATCACCAAGGTCTTCCTCGCCACCCGCGAGGAGATGGAGGGCAAGCGGATCGACGAGGTCTTCGGCGCGGACTTCCTGGCCAGCAACTTCTGGCTGTACTGGCGCACCATGTTCGCCTTCGAGGAATGGCACAGCGCCCTGGAGATGAAGCTCTACCTGCACCGCTTCATCCACCACATCGGCGGCCTGCCGGACTTCACCGCGCTCAAGTTCACCAAGTACAACCAGTACGAGTCGCTGACCCTGCCGCTCTACAAGTGGCTGCTCGACCAGGGCGTGGTGTTCCACTTCGAGACCGAGGTGACCGATGTCGACTTCGCCCTCGAGCCCGGCCGCAAGCAGGCCACCCGCATCCACTGGCTCCGGGACGGTGAGGAGGGCGGCGCCGACCTCAGCGAGAACGACCTGCTGTTCATGACGATCGGCTCGCTCACCGAGAACTCCGACAACGGCGACCACCACACCCCGGCCAAGCTGAACGAGGGCCCGGCCCCGGCGTGGGATCTGTGGCGCCGGATCGCCGCCAAGGACCCGTCGTTCGGCCGGCCGGACGTGTTCGGCGCGCACATCCCGGAGACGAAGTGGGAGTCGGCGACCGTCACCACGCTCGACCAGCGGATCCCGGCGTACATCCAGAAGATCGCCAAGCGGGACCCGTTCAGCGGCAAGGTCGTCACCGGCGGCATCGTCAGCGTCCGCGACTCCAGCTGGCTGCTGAGCTGGACGGTCAACCGGCAGCCGCACTTCAAGGCCCAGAAGCCGACCGAGATCGTGGTCTGGATCTACTCGCTCTTCGTCGACGTGCCGGGCGACTACGTGAAGAAGCCGATGCAGGAGTGCACCGGCGAGGAGATCACCCGTGAGTGGCTCTACCACATGGGGGTGCCGCTCGACGAGATCGACGAGATGGCCGCGACCGGCGCGAAGACGGTCCCGTGCATGATGCCGTACGTCACCTCGTTCTTCATGCCCCGCAAGGCCGGTGACCGGCCGGACGTCGTCCCGGAGGGGTCGGTGAACTTCGCGTTCATCGGGCAGTTCGCCGAGACCGGCCGGGACACGATCTTCACCACCGAGTACTCGGTGCGCACCCCGATGGAGGCGGTCTACCAGCTTCTCGGCGTCGAGCGGGGCGTCCCGGAGGTGTTCAACTCGACCTATGACGTCCGCACCCTGCTGGCGGCCACCAACCGGCTGCGCGACGGCGGCGAGTTCAAGCTGCCGGCCGGTGCGCTCGGGCGGGCCCTCTACCGGCGCAACGTGGAGAAGACCGAGATCGGTGAGCTGCTGAAGGAGTTCGGCCTGGTCCGGGGAGAGCCCACCGCATGAGCCGTCACTGTGGGTGATTGGATGGGTTTCGAAATGCGACGGGTCTAACGGTCCTGCCAGGGACATGAGCTGGTTTGGCATGCTCTACTGATGTCGGATCTGCTGGAGAACCTCACGCAAAGTGTCGATCATCGCCAGCCCGGCTCGTTCCCGGCAGGCGGCACCCCGGACCCGATCCTCGCCGAGCTGACGCGGAGACCGATGGTCGCCGTGCGATGCCCGCCCGGGGCGTACCCGTCCGGTGTCCTGCGGTCCATGCTCGACTCGCTGCTGCGGCACGGCAAGCGCGTACTGGTCGTGGCGCAGCGCCCGGAAGCGCTGTGGGGCATCCGGGACCTGCTGCCGGACAGCGTGCGGCCGCTCTGCCGCGAGGCGTCCCCGCGACCGGTCCGCGGCCGGTCGCGGGCGGCGATCCGCCAGGTGCGGTACGTGCTGTCCGGAAGTGACGCCTATCAGGTCGGCGGGGCCCGGATGCGGCCCGCCGAACTCGGTGCCTGGCTGCGCGAGCGGGCCGCCGAACAGGCGCACGTCCCGGACCCGGTCAGCGGCCCGGCTCCGCTGACCATCGAGGAGTTCGGAGCGCTGCTGCGGCTCGCGGCCCGGCTGTCACCGGCCGACCGCGAGGCCGCGATGCGGCCCCTGCCGGAACTGTCGGACCTGCCGGACGCCGCCACCGCGGCGGCCGAGCGAGCCGCCCTGATGGCGGCCACCGAGCGCATGTCACTGCTGGCGGCCCAAGGCGTCGACTTCGCCTCGGTACGCGTCGAGGACCGTACCGGCCTGAGTTCCGTGCGCGCCGACCTGCAGAACGTCATCGCGCTGATCGAGGCCGGCGACGGCACCTGGACGCAGCGGCTGAGCCGGCAACTGGAGAACCCGCACCGCCGAGCCCGCTGGTCGGAGCACCTGACCGCGGTGCGGGCGGTCCTCGCCGAGGCGGCCGCCCTGGAACCGGAGTTCCGCGGTCACCACGTCGTCGTGCCGGAATCGGCCGGCATCGACCCGGACGCCATGCTGGCCCGGCTCGCCGAGATCCGGGAACGATTCACCACGGACCGGGGACTGAACCGGATGCTGCAGCCGGTGCTGCACCGGATCGCCGACGAGTCCCTGATCGACGGCGAGCCCCTGCGCACACCCGAGGACATCGACCTGGCCGTGGTCGGCGTACGCCGGGAGTCGATCCGCCGCCGGCTGCGTGACCTGTGGACGGCCTGGATCGACCGGCTGTGGATCCCCACCCCGGAGCAGGGCTGGTCGGACGCCGAGGTGTGGAGCGCCGACCTGCTGGCCGAGGCCGAGCGGACCCACGACTTCCTGGGCTACCGGTGGCCGCTGCTGGCCGAACGGCTCGCCGCGCTGCTGCCCGGCCTGCCGGTCGAGCCGGAGGCGCCGGTGCTGAGGCGGGCGGGCGAGCTGCTGGAGGCCGCCGCCGAGGTGTTCGAGGGCAACCGGGTCATGGCGCGCCAGCGTGCCGTCGCCGACCGGATCGCGCCCTGGCCGGGGCTCACCGTGGCCTGGCAGGCGCTCTCCGGGTGGGACGACGCGATCGCCGAGATGCGGCGGCTGGTGCTGCTGCAGCCCGAGGTGATGCGGTACAACGCGCTGTGGGACCGGCTGGCCGCGGTCGCACCGGAGTGGAGCGCGCGGATCGCGGCCGGCGGCCACCCGGTGCTCTCCGGTCAGGAGTGCCTGGACGCCTGGCAGTGGCGGCGAGCCCGGACCTGGCTGGCCGAGCGGGGACTCGACGACGTGTGGCGGGACGAGGCGGACGGCGGGCCACAGGCCTGGATCATGCCGGTGGACCGGGCGATCACCGAGTTCAGCGGCGCCGGCCGGTTCGACGTGGTGATTGTCGCCGAGGCGACCGGCGCCCCGATGACCGCGCTGCCGGTGCTCTCGCTGGCCGACCGCGTCGTGGCCCTCGGCGACCACACGCCTGCCTCCGGGGTCTCCCTCTACGACGTCGTCGAGCAGTCCGGGCCCGGCCCGATCGTGCTGGAGTGAGACCCGGCGATCGCGAGACGTGGTGCAAGCCGGTCAGGCGGCGACCGGGAAACGGAGCGGCAACCGGTCGGGTCCGTGGGTGCCGATCGGGGGCCGCCACTTCACCTCGCCGGCGATGACCGGTGGCCCGAAACGGCGGACCAGCACCGGTAGTGCCTCGCGCAACTGGGCGTGCGCCAGCGCGGAACCCACGCAGTAGTGCGGGCCGGCGCCGAACTGGAGCAGCGGCGCGTCGCGGACGGCGGTGATGTCGAAGGACCGTCCGCCGGGAAAGGCGCGGGGATCGCGCTGCGCCGTCGGCACCGCGATGGTCACGAAGGCTCCCGCGGTGACGGGCAGTCCGTGGAAGGTGATGTCCTCGGTCGCCCGGCGGAACACACTGGACGCCGACGGCCGCCAGCGCATCACCTCGATGACGGCACGGTCTGCCAGCTCGGGCCGGTCGCGCAGCAGCGTCCACTGGCCCGGGTGCTCGGTGAAGCAGACCATCGCGTTGGAGAACTGGTGGCTCGTGTTGTCGTGGGCGCCGAAGACCAGGGTGACCAGCAGGTTGCGCAGTTCCTCCCGGGTGACCGTCGCCTCGACCTGCCAGGCGGCGACCATGTGGGAGATCAGGTCGCCGGCGGGGTGCTTCGACCTCTCGTCGATCAGGCCGTCGATGTAGCCGCTCAGCCCCACCACCGCCCGCTCCACGCGCGATGCCGTGTCGCCGCCGGTGGACAGGGCGAAGATCAGGCCGATGTCGCTGGACCAGGTGCTGAAGACGTCGTGGTCCGCGGCGGGCACGCCGAGCAGTTCACTGATGACCGCCAGCGGCAGCCGGTCGGCGAAGGCGCCGGCGAACTCGGTCTCGCCGGCATCGGCGATCTCGTCGGCCAGCGTCTCCGCCGTGGCCCGGATGAACGGCCGCAACCCGTCGATGGTGCGCGGGGTGAAGGTCCGGCCGACGAGCCCGCGCAGCCTGCGGTGGTCGGCGCCGTCGTGGTTGACCACCATCGGCACCCACCAGTCGTAGATCGGTCCGGAGGTGATGCCGTCACGTCGAAGGAAGCCGTCGCCACCGTGGTCGAGGCGGCGGTCCCGGAGCACTTCCTGGGCCTCCGCGTGGCGCAGCACGATCGGCCCGAGTGGGCTGTCGGCGTACCAGCCGGCGTCCTGGGCGGCCAGCACCTCCGGTGCGGTGAAGTCGAACGCCGGGTCGACGACATCGAGAAACGGCATGCGGAACCCCCAGCCGGTCAATGGACGTCACCGAGTGTGCCCCACCGCTCACCAAGAGCGGAAGCCGGTCGTCGGCACGGGAGCTCACCCCCGTACCGCCGAAGGGGTGAGGTCGAGCAGACCGGCGGCCAGGTCGCGCGCCGGCTGGAGGGTGGCGGCCTCGAGATCGCGGAAGAGCTTCTGGGCGCGGACGGCGGGCCAGCCGGCGGGCAGGTGCTCGACCGGCAGCCGGGGATCGCGGCGGATCGCGCCGAGCCATTCGGCGATCAGGCCGAGCCGGGCCGCGAGCGGGTCGGTGTACGGCGCCGGCCCCTCCCACCGGTCGAGGAACTCCTGGTATCGGGCCGCCACCCCGGCCAGGTCGTACGCGTCGCGGACCATCTGCTCGATGTCGGTGAGGTCGGCCGCCCGGGCGTGGAAGACCCGGGCGTGCGCGGCCAGCCCGAGTCCGTTGACGATCTCCTGGGCCGCGACCACGCCGGGAGCGATCCACAGGCCGCCCTGCAACGGCCCGAACCCGGACCACGCCAGCTGGGACCGCAGGTCGTGGCGCTGCCGCTGCCAGGATTCCGGCAGCGAGAAGCAGAGCAGCGTCCACGTGCCGTCCCAGCGGTCGTTGACGGCGCCGGTCTCCCAGATGCGGGCGCGGCCGTCGTGCAGGATCTCGGCGGCGCGCGGGGTGAGCCCGAAGTACATCTTGCGGCCGTCGCGCTGCCGCCGCAGAAGTCCGCGATTGACCATGCGGGTGAGCGTGGACCGGGTGGCGTGCGAGGAGATGCCGAGCCGGTCCAGCACGTCGATGACGCTGCCGGAGAAGACACAGACGTCCCGGTCCAGCACGAAATCGCCGAGCAGCATGAGCATCAGCGTCTGTGGATTCGACGGCATGGGCTAGATGTTAGGCACAATGTTGACGGCCGTGTCCAGGACGCCTAACTTCGATGTCCTGTAACGCACCGGTAACCCGTGGAGGTCATCGTGCGCCGAACCGGACCACTCGTCCTGACACTCACCCTCGCGATAGCCGCCTGTGGAGGCGAGACCTCCTCGGCGGACGAAGTGATCAAAGTCGGCCAGATCGTCTCGCTGACCGGCAACTACTCCCCGCTCGGCAGCGAGAACCAGAAATCCGTCGCCCTCGCCGTCGACAAGATCAACGCGGCCGGTGGGATCGGCGGCCGGAAGATCGAACTCACCGTCCGTGACGACAAGAGCCTGCCCGACCAGGCCGTCCTCGCCTTCAACGAGCTCAAGGACGACTCCGACGCGATCATCGGCTCGCCGTTCAGCAACTCGGCGCTCGCCACCATCCCGCTCGTCGACCGCGAGGAGATCCCCTACGTCTCGCTCACCCCGGCGGACGAACAGGTCAACCCCGTCCATCCGTACGTCTTCGTCGTCCCCGCACTGTCCGGCACCTACGCCCAGGCCGCGCTGGAGTACTTCCAGGCACGGAAGCTGACGAAGATCGCCGTCGCCTACGACACCAAGAGCAGCTACGCCGTCGCCGGATTCAAAGGCCTGCAGACCAAAGCCCCTGAGTACGGGGTGACGCTCGGCCCGATCGAGCAGTTCCAGACGACCGCCACCGAATTCGGCGCGATCTTCACCCACGTGCGATCGTCCGACGCCCAGGCCCTGATGCTGTGGGCCACCGGCGCCCCGGCCGTCGCGATCACCAAGCAGTACGCGGCGTCCGGCCTGGACATCCCCCTGGTCCTGACCGGATCGCAGGCCAGCAAGCTGTTCCTCGAACCGGCCGGGCCGGCCGCCGAGGGCGCCACCATCGCCAGCAGCGTCGGCGTCGTCGGCGACCACCTCCCGGCCGGCGAACTGAAAACCGCCGTCGACGAGCTGACCACCGCGTTCACCGCCGAGTACGGTTACCCGCCGCCCCAGTTCGCCCAGGACGGCTACAGCGGCGTCAAACTCCTCGCCGCCGCCGTCGAGAAGGCCGGCGGCACCGACCCGAAGAAGGTCCGCGACGCCCTCGAGGGCCTCACCCTCACCACCCCGAACGGCACCTACGCGTACTCGGCCACCGACCACTCCGGCCTCACCACCGAGTTCATCTCGATCAACACGATCGAGGGCGGCAAGTTCGTGCCCACCGAGTTCTCCGCGGGACGGTTCAAGTGAGACTGACCGTGGACGGGGTCTCCCGCGCGTTCGGCGGCGTCTACGCCGTCCGCGACGTGAGCCTCACGGTCGAACCGGGCGAGCTGCGCGCCGTCATCGGCCCGAACGGCGCCGGGAAGTCGACGCTGTTCGCCCTGATCGGCGGGCAGCTCGCCCCCGACTCCGGCAGCGTGGCGCTCGACGGCGACCCCGTCGAGCGCCTCCCCGCCCACCGGCGCGCCGCCCGCGGTGTCGGCATCGTCTTCCAGGCCGCCCGGATCTTCCACGGCATGACCGCGTGCGAGAACGTCATGGTCGGCGCGCACGCCACCACCCGCTCCGGCTTCCTCGCCGCCGCCTTGCGCCTGCCCGGCCACCACCGGGAGGAACGCCACATCCGCGAGCGCGCCCTCGCCTGCCTCGACCGAACCGGCATCGCCGCCTGGGCGGACCGCCCCGCCGAGGAGCTGCCGCTCGGCCAGCAGCGCGCCCTGCAACTGGCCCGCGCCCTCTGCGGACGGCCCCGCCTGCTGCTGCTCGACGAACCGGCCTCGGGACTGCGCGCCGCCGAACGCGAACACCTGGCCACCCTGATCGCCGACCTGCGGGCCGAAGGCCTGACCATCCTGCTCGTCGAACACGACGTCGCCTTCGTGATGCGCCTCGCCGACCGGGTCACCGTCCTCGACCTGGGCAGCGTCATCGCCGAAGGCGCCCCCGCCGAGGTCCGCGCCGACCCCCGGGTGATCGCCGCCTACCTGGGCCCGACCGCGGAAGGCGCCCACCCATGACCCCGATCGTCGAGACCCGCGACCTCACCGTCCGCTACTCCGGCGCCACCGCCCTCGACGGCGTCGACCTGACCGTCGCCGAACACGAGATGGTCGCCCTCATCGGCGCCAACGGCGCCGGCAAGTCCACCCTGGTCAAAGCACTCTCCGGGCTGCTGCGCCCGGACTCCGGCACGATCACCGTCAACGGCCGCCTCGCCCAGGTCCCGGAAGGCCGCGAGATGTTCGGCGACCTCACCGTCGACGACAACCTGCGTCTCGGCGGCTGGCGCAACGGCCGCCGCGGCCGCGACACCACCCCGGTGTACGAGCTGCTCCCCGGCCTCGCCGGCCTCCGCGACCGCAAAGCCGGCGCCCTCTCCGGCGGCCAGCAGCAGATGGTCGCCATCGGCCGCGCCCTGATGGCCCGCCCCGACATCCTGGTCATCGACGAGCTCAGCCTCGGCCTCGCCCCGCTGGTCGTCACCACCCTCGTCGACCATCTGCGCGCCCTCAACACCGACCGCGGCCTGGCCGTCCTGCTCATCGAACAGAACGCCCGCCTCGCCCTCGACCTGTGCGCCCGCGCCTACGTCCTGGAAGCGGGCCGGATCGCCCTGCACGGCCCGGCCGCCGACCTGGCCCGCGACCCCCGCGTCGCCGCCGCCTACCTCGGCGGCCACATCGAGGTGCCCCGATGAGAACCGTCCCGACGTCGTCGAGGCGCCCCTGGTGGCCGGCCGGAAAGGGGACCCGATGAGCGACCTGGTCGGCTACCTCGTCACCGGGCTCGGCATCGGCGCCGGGTTCGCGCTGGTCGCCAGCGGGCTCGTGGCGATCTACCGGGTCACCCGGGTGGTCAACTTCGCGCAGGGCGCGTTCGCCGTGCTCGCCGCCATGCTGGCCGCCTCCCTGCTCGGCGCCGGCGTCCCGCACGGCCTCGCCGAGACCGGGGGAGTGGCGCTCGGCGCGATCACCGGCCTGCTCGTCGGGATCGTCGCCATCGGGCGCCCCGGCACCAGCCCCGGAACGTCGCTCATCGTCACCCTCGGGCTCGGCGTTCTCGCGTACGCGGTCGAGATCCTGATCTGGGGAGACCAACCACGCTCCTACCCGGGCGTGCCCGGTGTGGCCGAGCTGGCAGGCGCCCGGCTGCAAGCCCACTACCTGCTGATCATCGCGGTGACCGCGCCCGTCTTCGCCCTGATGGCGTGGTTCTTCGCCCGCACCGACCTGGGCCGGGCGCTGTCCGCCTGCGCCTCGAACCGCTACGCCGCCCAGGTCGTCGGCATCGACGTGCGCCGGATGGGCCTGCTCGCCTTCACCATCGGCGGCGCCCTCGGCGGCCTCGCCGGCGTCCTCACCACCCCGGTGCAGCAGGTCACCTTCGACAGCGACGTCGCCCTGATCGTCAACGGTTTCGCGGCCGCCGTCCTCGGCGGGCTCACCCGGCCGGTCGTCGCCCTCGCCGGCGGCCTGCTGCTCGGCGTGGCACAGACTCTGGCCGCCGGTTACGGCGGCGGCGCCTACCAGGTGGAGGTGGCTCTCGTGCTGATGCTCACCGTCATGATCGTCCAGGCGGCCCGCACCGGCCCGGTCGCGGAGACCGCCCGATGAGGCGCCTGCTCCCCGCCGGGCTGCTGCTCGCGGTCCTCGCCCTGCTGCCGCCGCTGCTGCCGGAGCGGCATCTCGCGACGTTCGTGCTGCTCGCCCTCGCCGCGACGGTCACCGTCGGCGTCTCTCTCCTGATGGGGTACGCCGGACAGGTCTCGCTCGGACAGGCCTCCTTCTACGCGATCGGGGCCTACACGGCCGGCCTGCTCGCCGTCCACGGCGTCCCACCGCTGCTCGGACTGCTGGCCGCCCCGGTGATCGCGGCCGTCGCGGCCACCCTCCTCGGGGCGCCCCTGCTGCGGCTGCGCGGCCACCATCTGGCGTTCGCCACCCTGGCGGTGCAGCTGATCCTGCTGTCCCTGCTGGCCCAGGCCGACTGGGCGGGCGGCGCGATCGGCCTCCAGGGCATCCCCCGGTTCTCCGTCGGCGGCTTCGAGGTGCGAGAGGATCTCGGGTACGCGTACGCCGCCGGGCTGGTCCTGATGATCGCCGTGCTGATCGCGCGCAACGTGATCGAGTCCCGCGCGGGCCGCGGCATGCGTGCCGCCGCCACCAGCGAGACCGCCGCCGCGGCCAGTGGCGTCGCCATCGGTGGCTACCGGCTGGCCGTCTTCGCCCTGTCCGCCGCGTTCGCCGGCCTGGCCGGTGGCGTCTACGCCTTCTACCTCGGTTATCTGGCGCCCGGCTCGTTCCCGGTGCTGCTGTCCATCGAGTTCGTGGTGATGGCCGTGGTCGGCGGCCTCGGCACCATCGCCGGGCCGCTGGTCGGCGCGACCGTGATCGTCCTGCTGGTGCAGCTGCTGAACACTCTGGGCACCCAGCCGGGCATGCCGGACTACGCCCCGGCGGTCCTCTCCTACGCCGTCTACGCCGTGGTCCTGATCGTCTGCGTCCTCTACCTGCCGCGCGGCCTGGTCCCGGCCGCCCGCGCCGCCGTCACCCGCCTGACCGCCCCGGATCATGTTTAGTCCGAGCTGTAGTCGCTGAATGCCGGATCCGAGGAGCCGCCGGTGGTCGATCCGAACCACGAGCCAGGTTCGTGAGTGACTCAGAGCGTCACGGCAATCCGATCCGCAGACCTACCGCTCCGTGAACGTCGCGGTCGACATGCTGACCGAGGCAGGACCGGGCCTGGGAAGGCCCTTTGCCGACACGCTCTCGGGTTCGGTGATCAGCAACCTCAAGGAACTGCGCACACGGTCGGGCCGGGACGTCGAGAGCGCCTATGCCGTCGCCCTTCGTCACATCGTCCGATGTCTGATCGATTCATGTAACAACGGCGATGTAGGTTACGGTCGCCGAGTCGATCAGAGGGGAAGCAATCGTGACGACGTCCGTCGAACGGGCAATTCCGGTGGAAGCTCCCGCCACGTCATTCAGCGCCCGCGAGCGGTGGGTGCTGCTGGTCGCGAGCGCCTGGCTGGTCATCGGGCTGCAACTCGACGCCTACGCCCACGCCACCACCCCCGAGCTGGAAACCTTCTGGACACCGTGGCACGGCGTGCTCTACTCCGGCATCGCCGCCTCCGGCTTCACCCTGCTGTGGATCATGCGCTCCCGGCTGCCCGGCATCCCCACGTACCGCAGCGTTCTCGCCCTGCCCAACGCCCTGCGCATCCCGCTCGCCGGCATGGCGTTCCTCCTGGTCGGCGGGGGTGTCGACACGCTCTGGCACAACATCTGGGGCATCGAGCGGGACATGGAGATCTTCGTCAGCCCCAGCCACGAGTTCATCATCCTCGGCATGGTGCTGGTCGCCATGGGCCCGGCGCTGATGCTCGCCGCCAACCCCGGCGACCGGCTCGACCTGTCCGGCGCCCTGCTCGTCGGCGTGTCCACGCTGTTCGCGGCCCTGCCCATGCACATCTACTCGCTGCACGCCACCGCCCTCGGCTTCCGCCACCTCGGCAGCGACCTCGACCCGGTGCCGGTCTACTCGCCGGACTCGCAGCTGGTGCACGGCTACCTGTTCAGCACCGTGCTGCTGCTCGTGCCGTTCCTCGCGATCGGCCGCCGCTGGCCGCTGCCGATCGGCCTGCCGTCGATCCTGGTCGGCCTGATCGCCGTGTTCATGCACCTGATGTTCGACTCGGAGCGCCCCTGGTGGCCGGCGCTGACCGTGGCCGCCGCCGCGTTCGCCGCCGAGATCGTGCTCCGCGCCCTCAACCCGCTGGTCAAACTCGGTGTCAACGGCCGCTGGGTCCTCTTCGGCCTGGTCACCCCGCCGTTCGTGTGGGGTGCGGTGCTCCTGGTCGGCAAGCTGGAGACCGGCACCACCGGCTTCAACATCCACATGGTCACCGGTCTGCTCACCCTGACCGCCATCACCGGCGTCGGCACGGTGCTGGTCGCCCGCAGCGTCCACCGACTCGCCGAGTGACCGACCGGCTCTCACCCCGCGGCGTCACGCTCCGGTCCGGCGGCCGGGCGGTGATGCTGGGCCGCCTTCCTCTGGTGCGGGCGGGCGCCGCGTTCCGCTTTGCCGGCCGGGCGGGGGCAACGTTCGGCCGCCTCGTTCTGGTGCTGCTCGCCGTCGCCGGCACGGTGGCCGCGACCGCGAGCCCGGCCGCCGCGCACGCCGGCGGCCTCACCGCCACCGACTCCCGCAGCCAGGTCGTCGCGGTGACCCCGGCCCTTCCCGGGCTGGAGGTCACCGCCATCGAGGACGGTGCCCGCCTGCGACTGCGCAACGGCACCACCGGCCCGGTGACGATCCCGGCCGGGGGAGGGGCCGCCACTCCGGCGACCGTCGCCCCCGGTGCCGAGCACACCTGGATCGACGACCGCGCCACCCCCGACGGCCGGACCGTCGCCGCCGGCGAGACCGTCCCCTGGACGATCGTCCTCGACGCGAACGGCACCCCGGTGACCGTCGACGGCGTACTCACCGGGGAGACCCGCCCGGCCGCCGCCCTGTGGTGGGCCGCCGCCGGGCTGACCGGCATCGCCCTCGTCCTGCTCGCCCGCCGCCTGCGCCGGGCCGACCTGCTGCTGGCCGGCGCCGGAACCGTCGCAACCCTCGCCTCGATCGTCCACGTCACCGGGTCGACACTGGCCGTGGAGTCCGCACCGATCGCCGGGACCTTCCTCAGCGCCGCCGGCATCAACCTGCTGGCCTGGCCGCTGATCATCGGCGGCACGGTGACCGCGCTGCGCGGCCGGGCCGCGGGCATCCTCGCGGTCTGCGGCGGCGCCGCCCTGACCGCCGTGTTCGTGCTCCCCGACGTCACGTCCTTCCACCGGCCGGTCCTGCCCTTCGCAGGCCCGGCCGACCTGGAGCGGATCCTGGTGGTCCTGGCCCTCGGCCTCGGCGCGGGCGTCGCGGTGGCCGGCGCGGGGGTGCTGCGCGACCTGGCCCACAAGGCCGAGGGAAAGGTGTGAAGCTCGTGAGCCCGCCGCTCGCGCACGGCGTCGGCGACTCCGCGGACCTCCCACTGCCGCTCGACCTGGTGTTGCAGGCCGGCGCCGCGACCCTGGTGCTGTCCTTCCTGATCGCCGGCCTCTGGTGGCGCGAGCCACGGCTCAACCCCGCCACGCCGCGTTCCCTCGGGATCGGCGGCTACCTGCGCTACCCGGTCCTCCTGCTCGCCCTCTACATCACCGGTTACGCCATCGCCGGTCCGCGCGGCCCGGCGAACCCGGCCCCACACGCCCTGTTCGTCCTGCTATGGGTGGGTCTAGTCCCGGTCAGCATGGTGTTCGGCCCGGTCTGGCGGGTGGTCAACCCGTTGCGCACCCTCTTCACCCTGCTCGGCCTGCCGCGCCGCGGGCTGCGCCCACTTCCGCCCGGCGCCCGGCCGTCCTCCTGGCCGGCGGCCGCGTTCCTGCTGGCGTTCGTCTGGTTCGAGCTGGTGGTGCCCCATCACGGCGATCCGGTCGCGGTCGGTCTCTTCCTTCTGCTGTACGCCGTGAGTCAGCTCGCTCTCGCCACCCTCCGCGGCGAGGAGTGGTTCGCCCGCGGCGACTGCTTCGAGGTCTACTCCGATCTGGCCGGCCGCCTGAGCCCGCTGCGCTGGCGCCCGCCCCTCTCCGGCCTGGCCACCCCCGTGGACGTCGCCCCGACGACGTGGCCGGGAGGCGCTCCCGTGGACGTCGCCCCGACGGCGCGGCCGGGAGGCGCTCCCGTGGACGTCGCCCCCACGGCGCCGGCCGGCACAACTGTCGGCGATGGTCAGCCGGGCACCGGTGCCGCGGTCCTCGCGCCGCCCCGGACGTCGCCGCTCGCCACCGCCGGCCCGGCCGCCTTCATCGCGGTCTGGTGGGCTTCGACCGTCTTCGACAGCGCCTGGACCTCGTACGCCCCGGATCTGGACTTTCCGCTGTTCTGGGGCACGGCGGCGCTCGTGCTCGGCTGCGCGCTGGTCTTCCTGGCGGTCCGCTGGACGGCCGGCCACCTCGACGTGACCCTGTCGCTGATCCCGATCGCCGTCGGCTACACCCTCGCCCACTATCTGTCTCTGCTGGTCACCGAGGGGCCGCGCGGCGTGCTGCTGCTGTTCGGCGTGGACTCGTCCGGGACGGTCGCCCCGAATCCTCAGGTGCTCTCCGGCGTACAGATAGCTCTGATCCTGATCGGTCACGCCGTGGGTGTGATCGTCGCCCACGACCGCGCACTGGCCGAACATCCGGGCCGCCCGGTCCTGGCCGTCCTCGCCGACGAGATGCCGATGGTCATCTTCATGATCGGCTGCACCTGGGCGGGCCTGTTCCTGCTCTTCGCCGGCTGACAGCGATCCGGCGACTGACTTCGCAGCGGCACGTCGCCGAGTAACGCGCTTCCGCGACGCGCCCGCCGGGCTGAGATCCGGCGTCATCGAGATCCGGCGTCGTCGAGAACCGGGCGGATTCATTCGCCCGGGACGATGCGGCACCGGCGGCGAGGATCGACCCTCGGGGTGTGAGACAGACCCCTGGGCGTTCTGCGGCATCCGGGCGGAAACGCCGGACCCGTGACCCCTCCCGGTCAGTGGCCGGACGTGTCCTGCAAGGAGTGTCGCGCAGCCGGGCCCGTCGCAGGTTAACGACTCGTGTTCCTGATGTTAATCCCACGTCCATCGCAGGCAAGCCCGCTCCGCCGGGAGGAGCCATGGTAGAGGCCACAGAGTCACCGTCGAAGCCGGAAGCGGGCGCCAGACGACGAGGTGTTCCGGTCGCCGGCCAGCATCGTCTTCGACCAGGCGGAGAACCGGCTGCACACCATCAAGGCGGTGCTCGTCGCCACCCTCGCCTGACGGGTGTCCGCGGCTGACCGGCGGCCCGCCGGTCAGCCGCGGGCGCGCTCGAACGTGACCAGAAGACCCTCGACACCGCCGGGCCCGATACGGCCCTTAACGTCCGCCGACGTGATCGCTTTCAGCCGCCAGCCCTGGTCGGCGTGATCGTTGAGGATCCGCTCCAGCCTGTCCCCGGACATCTTGCCGCCGATCATCTTCTCGCGGAGTTCCACAACCTTGTACTCATAGCGTTCGGCCATGACTCCATCATGCTCCCGGCGTGCCAGCGGTGGGGGAGACGAGCGAGCGCCGCGGAGCCGTCCCCGATGGACGGAACCGGTCTCCCGCCCGCCGGCGGCCGGTGCCGCCGGCCGCGATCCGGTCCGCGTGCGCCCAGGCGATGGGCATCGGAAGATCCGCACCACCGGGCATGATCGGCATCGGTCGTCGGGCCGGGATCGCTGTCCCACGAACGGGCGGATCCTGGTGACGCTTCGTACATCTGATCTAATCATGGGGTAGGGTGCGGCAATGAGCATCGACAGCGGTGCAGATCAGCCCCCGATCAATCCCGGTCAGCCGCCACTGAGCGCCCGGCAGCTCCGCATCCTCGCGGTGATCCGCGATTCGGTCCGCGAGCGTGGCTATCCACCCACCGTCCGCGAGATCGGCGCGGCCGTCGGCCTGGTCTCACCGTCCTCGGTGTCCTACCAGTTGAGGGTCCTGGAGAAGTACGGCCTGATCCGCCGCCAGCCCAACAACTCCCGGGCCGTCGAGCTGCGCCCGGGCTCCGAGACCGCGGCGGACCCGCGGCCCGCGCCGCCGCCGGCCGACCGGGTGGTCACGATCCCCGTCCTGGGCGCCATCGCCGCCGGCGCCCCGATCACGGCCGAGGAGCACGTCGAGGACCACCTGACCATCTCCGCCGGCATGATCGGAAGTGGCGCCCACTTCGCCCTGAACGTCAAGGGCGACTCCATGATCGAAGCCGCCATCTGCGACGGCGACGTGGTCGTGGTCCGGCAGCAGCCGGTCGCCGAGAACGGCGAGATCGTCGCCGCGATGCTCGACGGCGAGGCCACCGTCAAGGTCTTCCACCACACCGGCGAGCACGCCCAGTTGCTGCCCCGGAACCCGGTCTACGACCCCATCCCCGCCGACGACGCGGTGATCCTCGGCAAGGTCGTCTGCGTCTTCCGCCGCCTCTGACGCTTCGGCCCGTAGCTCTTTGATGGTCCCGGTCCGGCCGATGACCCTTGGGGCTGCAGGGAACAGCACGCGGCATCGGCCGGGATTCTCGCCGATCCGCGCAGGCCTCCGGCGGCGTGCTGAGAACCGGTGTGTGGATTTCGGGCGCGTACCGCAACGACGGCAACGCCTTCGACCTGCACGGGCTGTTCGCCGCCCACCCGACCCTGCGGGAGCAGTGCCGCAACCCGCTGCGTGGCTTCCTGG
>NZ_JBFAMR010000082.1:0-33159 GCF_040656595.1 Actinoplanes sp. NPDC049802 | reverse complement strand
TCCTACGTCTCGGTCGAGAAGGGCTACTACCACCACGGCACCTTCGCCGACCTGCTCGACCGCGCCCCCAAGAACGGCGGCCCCGGCTTCTACCGGTGGGCCACCACCAAACACCGCGGCAAACCCATCATGATCGCCGAATGGGGCGGCTACCACCGCGTCGGCAAGAAGACCGACAAATCCGCCGTCTACCACAGCGTCCTGCCCGAACTCGCCAAACGCCCCGCGATCAAAGCCCTCGTCCACTTCGACACCAAAGCCGACGACCAGGGCAACCGCGACATCAGCATCAACAGCACCCCCGCCAGCCTCGCCGCCTTCCGGAAACTGGCCGCCAACCCCATCTTCAACGTGAAGCTCGGCTAGGCGACGGCACGACCCCCTGGTGAGAGAAGCGCCGCCCGGTCCCCCGCCGGGCGGCGCTTCCCGTCGTGGATTCGCCGTGTGATCACGGGATCGGCCGGCGGCCGGCCCGCCTCACGAGGTCGCCCCGAGCCGGTCGACGACCGCCCGCCCGGTGACCGCCGTGGTCGCCATCAGCATTCCGGCCTTGCCGTCGCTGGTGTCCTCGACCAGGTAGGCCCGCTCGCCCAGGTATTCACCGCTCGCCCGGTCGAAGATCCACTCCCGGCGGATCCCCTCCTCCTCCCGGGCGACGCCGACGCCGTGCCGCCCGATCGCGTCCACCACGTCCGGCACCAGTTCCACCCCGGGAATCCGGGCCGCCGCCTGATACAGCGCCGCGTTGATCTCCGGCGCCAGCAGGGACTCGTGCAACAAATCACCGATGACGGTGAACGCCTGCCCGTCGCGGCTGGTCCCCTGCCCCTCCGACTCCCGGTAGATCTTCGCGAGCAGCGCCTGCGGATCCGACGGGAGTTCGGGTTGCAGATCAACGGCGCGGGCGGGACCCAGGTCGGTGGGTCTGCCCTCCTCCTTGAGCCTGCCGTGGCCGCCCAGGAACAGCGGTTTCCAGATCTCCCGGTCGTGCAGTTCCTGCATCTCGGCCTCGACCGGGTCCCCGGAGAATCTGACGAACGCGACCCGGCTCCGCACATACAGGTACCGGCCCTCGGTGACGCCCGGCCGTGGCTCGGATCCGGCCGCGGCCGCCAGCCGGTTCAGGAAGCGCACCGCCTCGTCGTGGTCGCCGGCCAGAACCCGCACGATCGGCGGCGGCTCACCGGAGTCCCACGGCCGCGCCACGATCGTCGCGGCGAAGGTCACCGCCAGGACCGTCGCCGCCGGCAGGGCGATCAGAATCAAACCTCTGCGGCGTACGGGCGGAGCGTCGATCGCGGCGACCAGTGCCGCCCGGCGCCTCTGGAACCGGCGCGGTGTCATGCCGGGCCTGCCGGGCCGGGGCAGCAGTGTGGCGAGTTCGGCGCGGATGTCGGTGTCGTTCAACGTGTCCCCTCGGCGGAGCGCAGGATTCCACCGGGCCGGGTTCGGTGGAGTTCGGCCTCGGCGAGGGCCCGTAACCGGACCCGTGCCCGGGACAGCCGGGACCGGACCGTGCCGATCGGCACGCCGAGCGCTTCGGCCGCGGCCGCGTAGTCGAGTTCCTGCCAGACGCAGAGCAGGAACACCTCGCGGTCGGCGCGGCGCAGTTCGGACAGGGCGGCGGCGGCCGCGGCGAGTTGTGCGCTGTCGTGCAGGCGGCCGACCACCTCGTCGGCGAAGTCGGGCACGTCGCTGCCGGCCGGGATCCGGGCCAGCGCGGCACGGTGCCGCCGGGCGGCCCGGCGCCGGTTGCGCAGCACGTTCGTCGCGATGCCGAGCAGCCAGGGCCGCAGCCCGTCGCCGTCCGGGCGCAGGGTCTCCCGGATCCGCCACGCCTCGAGGAAGGTCAGCGAGACCACGTCGTCGGCGCCGGCGTGGTCGCCGTTCATCCACACCGCGTGCCGGTAGACGGCTTGCGCGTGCTCGTCGAACACCTCGCCGAACGCGTCGGTGTCCCCGGCCCGGATCCGGGCCCGCAAGATGGTTGTCACACCGTGTTCTGTCCGCTCCCCGCGCCGGGTTCCACCCTGATTCGCGCGGATCCGCCGGCGTCCGGTCGCCGGGTGGGGAACCAGGTCGTCCGGCGGATCTGCCGGCGGGGGTCGCGCCGCCTTCTGGGCGGCGTGGGCACGGCCGGTGGTTAGCGGAGATGGCCGCCAACGCGAGGATCCTACGCATATCCGGACCGGGAATCCGCAGGCCCCCTCACCGACAGCGAAGCCCCCGGCGCGCGATCGCGCGCCGGGGGCTTCACGTGGCGGATCCCGGGACGGTCGGGATCGCCCGACAGGCGTGGCCGTGTCTCGCCAAGGGCCGGGCGGCTGCGTGGCCCATGGCGAAGCACGCGCTAGCCCGCGACTCCGACCGCGCGCACCGCGGAGGTGTAGCGGCGCCCGGCGTCCTGGCGGCTGAGGATCGCGTGGATCTCGGCGGTCTCCTCGGCGCTGTGGCGCCCCAGCATCAGGTCCAGTTCGGTGCGCTCGGCGGCGGTCCGGAAGGCCGCGAGCTCCTCGGCGAGACGGCGGTGGGCACGGCGCTCGGCGACTCGGTCAGCGATGACGGTACGGGCAACACGGATGAACTGCATGGCGAACCCCTCGACGGATAGTGACGGAGAAAGCCCTGTCGCTTCCGGATACAACGATCCACTCCTGGTGCGACATCACCAAGTCCACCAGGTAAAACCCGGAAGACGAAAGTGATGGCCGCCACCGAATTGCGGTAAGCCAGGTCACTCTCCGCTACTAAACCGCAGGTCATGAGGGGTTGGTGATCTCGCCCACCACAAGGGCCGTCAGCACCCGGCTCCGATGACCGCGGGCCTCACCTCGTCGCGGTGACCGATTTCGCGGTGACCGTGCCGTCGGCGGCCGCCTCACCCTGGACGGTGACCGACTGACCGGCCTTGACGTCGCTGAGCTTGCCCTTGGCCGTCGTGCTGATCGTGGTCGAGCCGTCGGTCTTGACCGTGACGACCGTGCCGTCCTCGGTCTCCACGTAGATGGTCTTGCCGTTGACCAGCTTGACCTTGCCGGTGGTGCCACCGCCGGCCGTCGTGGTGGTGGTGGACTGCTGCTGGCCGAAGCCTCCGCCGGGCGCCCCGCTCGCGCTCACCCCACCGGGGAAGCTGCCCCGGCCACCGCCCGCGAACCCGCTCGCGGCGGTCGTCTCGGCGGTGCCCCACTGCTTCTGCGCCTGCACCCCGCCGAGGAAGCCGCCCATCAGCAGCGCCGCCACCCCGAGGCCGATCGTGCCCTTGTTCCACCACTTCCGGGGTGCCGCCGCGGCGAGTTCGGCGGAGAGCCCCTCGTGGTCGTCGGCGGGGATCCTGGAGATCACCGCGGTCTCGTCGTTCATGGTCGTCACAGGAGGGTCCTCACTCGTAGCGCAGCGCGTCGATGGGACGCAGGCGGGCGGCGCGGGCGGCGGGCAGCCCGCCGAAGAACAGGCCGATCGCGATGGACACGCCGACGGCGTACCCGATCGAGCTCGGCACGATCACCGGTTTCACCCCGACGATCTCGAACTGGCTGCCGATCAGGGCGGCGGCCACACCGAGGGCGCCGCCGAGCACACTCAGCAGGCTCGCCTCGATCAGGAACTGGGTCAGGATCACCCGGCGGGGCGCGCCGAGCGCCTTGCGGATGCCGATCTCCCGGGTCCGCTCGGTGACCGTCACCAGCATGATGTTGGTGATGCCGATGCCGCCGACCAGCAGGCTGATCGCGGCCACCGCCCCGAGCAGGGTGGTGAACGTGTCGGCGGTCTCGGTCTGCGTCTCCAGCAGCGACGACGCGTTCTGGATCCGGTACGGCGTGCCGGCCGACGACGAGGTCACGTCCAGCTTCTGGTTCAGGATCGTGGAGACCTGCCCCTGCACGGCGTCGACCTTGTCCGGGTCGGACGCCTCCACGATGATCGAGGTGAGCGCGCCGTACCCGGTGAGCACCTGCTGCACCGCGGTGAGCGGGGCGACGGCCGTGTCGTTGGAGTCGTTGAAGCCGGTGGAGCTCTTCTCCTGCAGCACGCCGACGACGGTGAACAGCGCGCCGCCGACGGTGACCTGCTTGTCGAGCGGGTCGACGCCGGGGAACAGTTCCTCGGCGACGGTCTTTCCGATCACCACGACGCGCCGGCCCTGGGTCACGTCGTCGTCGGTGAAGGCCGAGCCGGTACCGACCGGGGTGGTGGAGGCGGCGAACCAGGCCGGGGTGGTGCCGACGAACGTGGCCACCGAGTGGTCGGTGCCCTCGTAGGTCATGGTCGCCGACGAGGAGCTGACCACCGGCGACACCGACTTGACGTCCGGCGCGAGCTCCTCGTCGAGCAGCGCGTCGGCCATGTCCTTGGTCAGCGACGTGCTGCTCGACCCGCCGCGGCCGGTGCTCATCACGGTGATCGTGTTGGTGCCCAGTGCCTCGATCCGGTCGCTGATCGCCTTGGCCGAGCCGTTGCCGACCGCTACCAGCAGGATCACGGCGGCCACACCGATCAGGATGCCGAGCATGGTGAGCGCGGAGCGCAGCTTGTTGGCGCTCAGCCCGCGCAGCGAGAACCTGATTACCTCGAAGAAGTTCACCGCGTGTGCCGCCCCCCGGCGTAGACGGAGACCCGGCCCGTCGCCGTGTTCGCCCGGGCGTGGGCCGCCGCCGCCGCGCCGACCGGCGGCAGGTGCAGCGGCGACTGCCGGAGATCGGCGACGATCGAGCCGTCGACCAGTCGGATCAGCCGTTTGGCGCGGGCGGCGACCTCGTTCTCATGGGTGATGATCACGATGGTCCGGCCGGCGGCACTCAGGTCGTCGAAGACCTGCAGCACGTCGTCGGTGGACTTGGAGTCCAGGTTGCCGGTGGGCTCGTCGGCGAGCAGCAGGGCCGGCTCGGTGACCAGGGCCCGGGCCACCGCGACCCGCTGCTGCTGGCCGCCGGAGAGCTGGTTGGGCTCGTGGTCGGCGCGGTCGGCGAGGCCGACCACGTCCAGCGCCGCCATGGCACGGCGGCGGCGTTCCTTCGGTTTGACCCCGGCGTACGCCAGGGGCAGCTCGACGTTGGCCACCGCGCTGGTCCGCGGGATCAGGTTGAACGCCTGGAAGATGAAGCCGATCAGGCGGTTGCGGGCCAGCGCCAGCTGGCCGTCGGAGAGGCGGCTGACGTCGACGCCGTCCAGCATGTACCGCCCCGACGTGGGGATGTCGAGCGCGCCCAGGATGTTCATCAGAGTCGACTTGCCGGAGCCGGACGATCCCATGATCGCCACGTAGTCGCCGCGCTCGACGGTGAGGGAGACCCCGCGCAGCGCGTGCACGGTCGCCTCGTCCTGACCGTAGATCTTCTTGAGGTCGGAGACCTGCAGGACCGGCCGGCTCACCGGGTGCCCCGTCCGCCGCCGGTCGTGCCGCCACCGGGCGGGGCGCCGCCACCGCCGGAGATGCCGCCGAAGCCGCCGCCCATCATGCCGCCCTGCGAGGTGCCGCTGGTGCTGGTCGAGGTGGTCTTGACGACGACCTGCTCGCCCGCGGTCAGTCCGGAGGTGATCTCGGTGGCCGAGTCGCCCTCCAGGCCGATCTCCACCGACCGGGTCTCCTGCACACCGTTCGCGACCACGGTGACGGTGTGCCGTCTGCCGACCGTGGTGATGGCGGCCGCGTTGACCAGGACGACGTTCTCCTTGGAGCCGGTGGTGACCGACACCGAGACGGTCTGGCCGACCTTCGCGCCGGCCGGCACCTTGTCCAGGGTCAGCGTCACGCCGTAGGTGACGACGCTGTTCGAGGTGGTGGCGGACGGGTCGATGGCGGTGACCTTGGCACTCTGCGAGACGCCACTGAGCGCGTTCCAGGTGACCGTGGCGGCCTGCTTCTCCTTGAGGCTGGTCGCGTCCGCCTCGGCGAAGCCGGCCGCGACCTGCATCCTGGTGAGGTCGGCGATCTCGATGAACCCGCTCGACGACGAGGACGACGAGCTGCTGCTGGACGTTCCGCCGCCCTGCGAGCCGCCGCTGCTCGACGAGGACGAGCTGCCCGACGCCGAGCCGCCGAGCGTGCCGTTGACCGCGGTGACGGTGCCGGCCATCGGGGCGGTCAGCACGGTTCCGGCGACGCCGGCCTCGGCCTCGTCGACGGCCAGTTCCGCCTCGGTGACCTGGTTGGCGGCGTCGGTGGTGTCGGAGCCGGCGTCCTCGGCGCGGTCCAGCGAATCCTGGGCCGCGTCCAGGTCGGCCTCGGCGGCGTCCAGCGCGCGCTGCGCCGCCGCCGGGTCCACCTTCGCCAGGACCTGCCCCTTCTTGACCTTGTCGCCGACCTTCACCTTGATCACGGTGACCGTGCCGCTGGTCTCGAACGTGGCGCTCGCGGTGCTGGCGCTCTCCAGGGTCCCGTCCGCGGTCGCGGTCTTGGTGACCGTGCCCTGCTGGACCGTGACCGTGCGCTCGGCTGCCGTCGCGGCCGTCCCCCCGTCGCTGGTTCCGGAAAATGTCTCGTACACCGTGTAGGCCCCGGCGACGAGCACTACGCCGATGACGGCGTTGACCACCGATGACGGGTGGCGGCTCAGGCGTACCTTCATGGCTGCACACTCTGCGGCCGCGGGCTATGAGGAGCTTCGGCGCAACCTGGGAACCAGCTCAAAACCTCACGCCGAGTCACCGACGGCGGGAAGCTCTACCCGGAAGGTGGCCCCGCCACCCGGCGTCTCGCGGTGGGTCACCTGGCCGCCGTGCCCCTGCACGATGGCCGCCACGATCGCCAGGCCCAGCCCGGAACCGCCGCCCTTGGAGCGGGAACGGCTGGAGTCGGCCCGGTAGAGGCGCTCGAAGATGCGGTCCACGTGCGCGGCCGGCACGCCCGGCCCGTTGTCCGACACCTCCAGGACCGCCACCGGGGTGCCCTCCCCGGAGGCACCCAGTCCGACACGTACGGTGACGATGGTTTCGCCGGGGGTGTGGTTGAGGGCGTTGGCGACCAGGTTGGTGGCGACCTGCCGCAGCCCGTGGTCGTCGCCCAGCACGGTGGCCGGCTCGAAGGTGTCCTCGTCGTCGGTGAGGCCGTTGAGCAGCACCTGCCGTTCCGGCATCCGGGCGTGCGCGTCCCGGATGGTGTCCGCGGCGATCTCCAGCAGGTCCACCCGGCGCAGGTCGAGGGTGCGGTGCTGGTCCATCCGGGCCAGCCGCAGCAGGTCCTCGACCAGGACCGCCATCCGCGCCGACTCGGCCTCGATGCGGGCAAGCGTCTCGTCCAGTTGCGGGCCGGGCGGCGCGCCGCCGCGCCGGTACAGCTCGGCCCACCCGCGGATCGACGTGAGCGGGGTGCGCAGCTCGTGCGAGGCGTCCGCCACGAACTGGCGCAGCCGCTGTTCGGAGGCGGTCCGGGCGCCGACCTCGCCCTCGATGCGGGTGAGCATGGCGTTCAGGGCCAGGCCCAGGCGGCCCGGCTCGGTGTGCGGGTCGGTGTCGGGGATCCGGCCGGACAGGTTGCCGCCGGAGATGTCCGCGGCCACCGCCTCCATCTCGGTGAGCGGCCGCAGCCCGATCCGCACCACGAACGCGGCGCCCAGCCCGAGCGCCGTCAGCACCAGCAGCAGCACCCCGGCGTCGATGAGCATCAGCTGCTGGGTGAGCTGCTCGACCTCCAGCAGTGAGGAGCCGATCAGCACGTGGCCGCCGGTGTCCCCCGCCGCGACCGCCATGATCCGCCAGTCCGAGCCGGCGGCCGTCGAGACGGTGTAGGGCCGGCCGGCGGCGGCACGTTCGGCGACCTCGGCGGCGGACGGCACGGCGGGGCGCTTCTCGTCGGCGGGTGTGCTGTTGACGGTGTCCAGGGTCCCGTCGGCGGCGTAGAAGTACATGATCTGGTCCGGGCCGAGACCGCGGAACCGGCCGGGACGGGGACCGAAACGCTGCGGGCCCGCGTCGGCCAGCGGCCGGCTGATGCCGGTGAGCTGCTCGTCGATCCGGTCCAGCTGGTACTGGCGGATCAGCAGCAGGCCGGTGATGTTGGCGACCAGCACGGCGACCGCCGAGAGCGCCGCCACGACCAGGACCAGCCGGGACCTGAGCGTCCAGTAGCGCCACGGGATCATTCGTCGCGGGGAAGCCGCAACGCGTAGCCCACGCCCCGTACGGTGTGGATCAGCGGCGGATCGGTCCGGTCGATCTTGCGCCGCAGGTAGTAGACGTAGGACTCCACGATGCGGCCGTCGCCCCCGAAGTCGTACTTCCACACCCGGTCCAGGATCTGCGCCTTGCTGACCACCCGGCCCGCGTTGATCATCAGGTACCGGAGCAGGTTGAACTCGGTCGGTGACAGCTCGATCAGACGGCCCGCCCGGCGTACCTCGTGGGCGTCCTCGTCCAGCTCCAGGTCCGCGTAGCGCAGCACGCAGGTGTCCTCCTGCGGCTCCTCCGGCTGGCTGCGGCGCAGAATCGCGCGTATCCGTAGCACGACCTCCTCGAGACTGAACGGCTTGGTGACGTAGTCGTCCGCGCCGGCTGACAGTCCCAGGATGCGATCCTCCACGGCGTCCCTGGCGGTCAGGAACAGGACCGGGACCCGATGCCCGGCGGCACGCAGCCGCCGGGCCACCTCGATGCCGTCCACGTCCGGGAGCATCACGTCGAGGACGATCAGATCCGGCTCGAACTCCTGGACCGCGATCAGGGCCGCGTTGCCCGACTCGGCCACCCGCACGTCGAAGGCGACCAGTCGCAACGTCGCGCTGAGCAGCGCGGAGATGTTCGGCTCGTCGTCGACGACCAGGACACGGGCGGGCCGTGCCGCGGGGTCGAGCGTTGTCACGGAACCTCGGGTATCGGAAAGCACCGCATAGAACTATCAGCGTTTTCTTTGAAGAACCTATGAGCGGGAAGGGAGAGAGCTACCAGGAACGGGCCACCGCGTCGCCCTCGGCGAGGCCGGAGACGATCTCCGTGTACTGATCGCCGCGCAAGCCCAGCTCGACCGGCGTCGCGACCCCGCCGGTGAGCACGGTGCCGTTCTCCCCGGACACATCGTGCACCGCGGTGCTGGGCACCCGCAGCACGTTCTCCTTGCTGCCGGTGGTCACCCGCACGTTGGCGCTCTGGCCGACGAGCAGCTCGTCCGGGGCGTCGTCGAAGGAGAGCACGACGCCGAAGCGGGTGAGCGTGCCGTCGCTGGTGCCGACCGGGTCGACCTGCACCACCGTCGCGCCGAACGTCTCCCCGGCCCGGTCGGCGAGCGTGATCACCGCCTTCTGCCCGACCGCCAGCCGGTCCGCGTCCGCCTCCGGGAAGTCGGCGCTGATCTGCATGTCGTAGACGTCGGCCAGGGTGATGAACGTGGACCCGGACCTGGCGCTGCTGCCCACCTTGCCGCTCACCGAGATGACCTTCCCGGCGATCGGGGCGGTGATGGTGGCGCCGTCCAGGGCCTCCTCGGCCTCCTCCAGGGTCACCTCGGCGGCGTTCACCCGCTGCTGGGCGCTCAGGATGGAGTCGCTGCCGGAGGAGCCGCTGCCACCCCGGGAGGAACCCGACGATCCGGTGCTGGTGCAGGTGGTGGCGGGCTTCTTCGTACCGGTGCTGCCGGGTTTCGTGGTTCTGGTCGTGGCCGGCGTGGGTGACCTGGTCGCGGTGGCCGAGGGGGAGGCGGAGGCCGAAGCCGACGGCGAGGCGGAAGCGGTGGTGTAGGCGGCGGCCACGTCGCAACCGCTCGACGCCGACGACGAGGACGAGGACGCCTTCGTCAGCGCCTCCTGTGCCTCGTCGAGCGCGTCCTGCGCGTCGACGACCGCCTCGGCCGCGTCGGTGTCGTCGACGGTCGCCAGCACCTGCCCCGCGGTGACCGTCGTGCCGGCCCGCACCTTCACCGTCTCCACCGTCCCCGACACCGCGAACGACAGGCTGCGCGTCTGCGCCGCCTGCAACGTGCCCGTGGTGGCGACCTCGGTGCTCACCGCACCCTTGTCCACCGTGACGGTCTCGACCGCCTTCGACTCCTCCCGCGCGGCGCCGGCCGTCAGCGCACGCACCACGCCGAAGGCGACAAGCGCGAGCACGACGACCGCCACGCCGAGCCGGATCAAACGCCGGCGACCGGCCAGTGCAACACCCATGGTCGCCGAGTGTGGCGACCGGTCCTCGCCGCGGGCTCGGTCCTGCCTGGGAGTTCGCTCGGAGCGCCGGGCGGGCGTTCTTAGGTAACTCCTAGGGTCGTCCGACCTTCCGCACAGGTGCGCCCGCTTTCCTTCACACGTTCCCGCTCGTCGACGTTTCATTGAGGAGTCCCACGTGCCGTTGATCGGTTCGAAGCGCGCCGCGGCCATCTTCGCGGTCTCGGTGGCCATGCTGTTCACGGCGGCCTGCGGCGGCTCGGAGGAGGCGGGCGCCGACAGCGGCGCCGCCGGCTCGGCCGGTGGTGACAGCGCGTTCTCCGCATACATCAGCTGCCTCAACGAGAACGGCGTGACCGTCACGATGCCGTCCGGCGGCGCCCGCCCGTCCGGCGCGCCCGACGGCGTCCGGCCCTCCGGCGGCGTCCGCCCGTCCGGACAGCCGCGGCCCTCCGGCAGCGCCGGCCAGCGCGGCGGCGGCTTCCCCGGTGGCGGCGGCTTCGCCAAACCCGACGGCGTCGACGACGCCACCTGGCAGAAGGCTCAGGAGGCGTGCGCCTCGGTCCGCCCGAGCATGGGCGCCGGCCGCGGCAACGGTGGCGGCGCCCCGGGCGGCGGCACCCAGGGCGGCACCGGCAACGCGAACGCCGCCTACGAGAACTGCCTCAAGGAGAACGGCGTCACCGACCCCGCCAAGGTCGACACCACCGACGCCACCGCCAAGAAGGCCGTCGAGACCTGCGCGGTGCTCAAGCCCACCGCCACGTCCTGACCCCCGCGCCACCGTGCCGGCGCCGCCGTCCCCCGTCGTAACGGCGCCGGCACGGTCCTCAACTCCGCACCCGCGCCGCGCTCACCGCCGGCGCGGGTCGCGCCTTTTCCGACCCCGCTCCGGTACGCGGCGGACCGCCCACCTGAATTCGGCCCCATCCCCGGAAGCGCCCCGCGAGCGGCTGCCGGGCCGGGCCCGTGCCGCGCCCGCCGGGCTGAGCTCGGTGGCCCGGCGGGCGCGGCCCGGCAACGCACACACAGCCCGGCGGCGCGGCCCGGCAACGCACACACAGCCCGGCGGCGCGGCCCGGCAACGCACACACAGCCCGGCGGCGCGGCCCGGCAACGCACACAGCCCGGCGGGCGCGGCCCGGGTGACAAGGACGGCGGCTGGTCCGGGCGACCACCGCGCTCAGCCCGGCGGGCGCGGCACGGGCTGGAGCGGGCAGCGAGCGCGCGCCGCCCGGGCGGAGCGATCAGAATCGGACGGGACGGGGCCACGCGTACCGGAAAACGAAGACCTCAGAGACCGGCTTCGGTGAGGATGCGCGACATCTCGGCGTGCGGAAGGCCGGGGTTGGCGGCGGCCCGGCCGTGGATGCCGGGGTCGTGGAGGAGTTCGGCGATGCGGGCCGGCGGCAGGCGCGGATCGTCGGCCAGGAACGCACGGACCGCCGGGTCGGGGTCGTGGCTGAGGCGTTCGATCAGGCCGGCCGGAGCGCCGGGGTCGAGACGGGCCAGCGCCCGGGCCCGCGCCGACGGGTGCCCGGCGAACCGCGCCAGGCCGGCGCTGGGGAACGCCGGGTGGGCCAGAAGTTCGGCCGCGAGGTCGCCGGGGGCTTCCAGGTAGGTGCGCAGCAGCAGGTCGGCGGGTGCCCCGGCCTGGTGGGCGCAGAGCATCAGGCGGACACCGGGATCGTCGTCGGCCGCGAGGGACGTGATCAGGTCGGTGGGAAGCTCCGGGTGGCAGGCGGCGCCCCGGCGCAGCAGGTAGTGCGCCGACCGGGCGCAGTCCCGCAGCTCGCCGGGCCCGGCGGCGACCACCCACGCCGGCACGGGGACGTCCGGCACCGGCCGGACCGGGTAGTCGGCCTCCGCCCGTTGTTCCTCGCTGAGGCCGGGCCGCACAGACACGGCGAGCCGTACGTGCGGGGAGGGGTCGGCGGTGAGCCGTTTCACCCAGTCGTCCGGCAGTTCCGGGTCGGCGGCGGCCCGGGCCCGGTTCCAGTCGGAGTCCCCGGAGGCGTAGGCGACGGCCTGGTCACGGCCCATCGTCGTCTGCTGGGCGGGCCGGCGTGCGAGGAGTTCCCGGGCGGCTTCGGCGATGCCGGGGTGCGGGTCGCGGGAGAGCTTCGTGAGCACGTCGCGGGGTGTGCCGGGGATGAAGGTCAGCAGGTCCCGAACCCGTCGTTCGGGGTGTTCGGCGAGCCTGCGGTGGACCCAGTCCGGAAGGGGGCCGGACCAGCGTGCGGGTGGTCCTTCGAGGAGGGCGTGCAGGACGTCGAGGTCGAGGTCGCCGACGAGCCGGGCGCGCTGTTCGCCGGTGGCGCCGGGGCTCTGTGCGAGGGCTTCGCGAACCGCCGGGCAGGGGTGCGCGGCGAGGGCGTCGAACGCCTCGTCGGTCCAGGTGCGGCGGGCGGTGACGTACTCGGGCCCGACCCGTTCGTCGTCGGCCAGCCTCAGCAGCGTCTCGGCCGGGAGGGCGGGATTGCACGCCAGACCGCGAAGCCGGTCACGGATGGGATCGGCGCTCAGGGGTTCCTCCACAGCGGCCGTCGGGGCGAGGCGACGGCGCGAGCATAAGCCGACACCCCGGCGGGTGAGCGGCTGGCTGCGAGAAACCCGACAACGCCGGGCCGATGGTCGAGACCACCGGCCCGGCGTTGCGCGGTTCGTGCGTCAGACCGGGCAGGAGCTGCGGTAGTCGGAGATCGACGTGCCGCCCGGGCCGGGGCAGATGAACTGGCTGTAGCGGGTGTCGTCGTCGACGAACCGTTTCAGCCAGGACACCATCTGCACGGCGGTCGGCGTGTTGGTGCTCTGCGGGAAGAAGTGGCTGGCGTTGTTGAGCTCCAGGTACGCCTTCTCCGCGGACGCCGGGATGCTGTTGTAGAAGGGGATGGAGTGGCTGGACACGGCCGCGATGCTGTCGCTCTCGCCGCCGACGATGAGCGTCGGCACCCGCAGCTCGCTCCACGACTTGTCCAGGTTCCACGGCGCCAGCGGCACGGCGGCCTGCAGCGACGGGCGGTCGCTCGCCGCTTCGAGGCTGCCGCCGCCGCCCATCGAGTGCCCGGCGACGGCGAGCCGGCTGGAGTCGACGCGGGAGCGGACCGAGCTGCGCTGGGTCAGGTAGTCGAGCGCGGCCAGCAGCTGTTCGCCGCGGGAGGCCGGCTGGTCGGAGGTGGTGTTGGTCTCGATGCCGATGACCACGAAACCGTGCGAGGCCAGGCGCGGCCCGAGCCAGGAGATGCTGGACCAGTACGCGGTGAAGCCGGGCGAGATGGCGATCGCCCCGAAGGTCCCGTCGGCCGTCGTGGTCGGGTAGTAGATCTCCCCTCCGCCGAAGCCGGTCACGGCCAGGCGGGAGACGGAGGTGGTGCTGACGGCGTAGGGGCCGCGGGAGGCCTGGAGCGCGGCGAGCGTGGGGTCGGGGCCCCGCTCGTACGGGTTGTCGGCGGCGTGGGCGGCAGCGGCTCCGGGGCCGGCGACGAGGGCTACGGCGGCCGCCACGGTGAGCAGCGCCCGGCGAGCCCGGCCGGGAACGGTTCTCTGGTGCACGTCGACTCTCCTATCTGGGGGATCGGATCGACGAGCGTCAGTTTCGACAGGTCACGGACGTATACGCATCGGTAGAATCACCGGCGTCGCGTCATCTGCCGGCAACATCTTGGAAATTTCATCCACCGAAACGGTCTTCCCTGCGAGCCCTGGGCAGGGAACACTCGCCGCATGTTTGATGCACCGGCAGTGCAGAAAGTTCGGCCGGCCGCGCACGCCGAGATCGGCCGTCTCATGTCCGCCACCGCGTCCGGCCGGGGCGGCGTCCTCGTCGTCTCCGGCGCGCCCGGAGAGGGCCGCACCACGCTGCTGCGCGCCATCGCCACCGAGGCCGGGAACACCGCGCCGGGCTGGACGGTGCTCACCGCCTCCGGGCATCCCGACGAGCGCGACTACGCGTACGCCGGCCTGCGCGGACTGCTCACCCCGATCGGCGACCGGCTCGCCGAACTCGCGCCCGCGCCACGCGACGCGCTCACCCAGGCCCTCCGCGGCGCCGGCCCCGCCGATCCGGTCACCCTCGGACTCGCCACGCTCTCCCTGCTTCGTACGGTCACCCGTACGCGCCCCCTGCTGTGCCTGATCGACGACACCCACCTGCTGGACCGGGAGTCCTGGCAGGCGCTGGCATTCGCCGGCCGCCGCCTCGGATCGGCACGGGCCGCCATGGTCTGGTCGTTCCCGGCCGGTGCCGAACCGCCCGGCCCACCCGCCCACCGCCTCACCCCGCTGGACCCGGTGGCGTCCCGTACGATCCTCGCCGGTCACGCCCCCGACCTGGCCGAGGACGTCGCCGGCACCCTGACCGAGTTGGCCGCCGGCAACCCGGCCGCCCTGATCGATCTGGTCACCGCCCTCACCCCGGAACAGCGCCGCGGCTACGCCCCGCCGCCGGAGTCGCTGCCCCCGGACAGCCCGCTGCGCCGCCGTCTCGCCGCCGAACTGGACGCCCTACCGCCCCGGACGGTCGAGCTACTGCAACTGGCGGCCGCCGCACCGGACGCCTCCCCCGACACACTGCTCGCCGCGGCGGCGGGACCGGCAGGGCCGGCCGACGCGGCAACCAGCGGACGGGCGGGGCCGGCCTCAGCGACGAAACGGGCGGGGCAAGCCGCGGCGGCGGAACAGGCAGGGCAAGCAACAGCGGCGGGACCGGCAGGGCCGGCCACGGCGGCGGGACCGGCAGGGCCGGCCACGGCGACGGAACCGGCCGGGCCGGCCACGGCGGCGGAACCGGCCGGGCTGGCCGACTTCGCGCCCGCCGAACGGGCCGGGCTGATCGCCGTCACGGCCGCCGGGGTCCGGTTCCGCAGTCCGTTGACGCGTTCCGTCGCGTACGCCGAGATGCCGATGGCCCGCCGCCGGGCCGCCCACGCCGCGGTGGCCGGGATTCTCCAGGCCCGTGGCGCGACCCTGCCGGCGCTGCTGCATCGCGCCGCGGCGGCTGCCGGCCCGGACGACCGGCTGGCGCGCGAACTGGCCCGGGCCGCCCGCAGCGCCGATCCGGCGGTCGCCGCCGTGGCCCGCCGGTACGCGGCCGCGCTCTGCCCCACCCCCGCCGGGAAGGCCGGGCTGCTGCTGGACGCGGCCCGCTCGGCGTGGCTGGCCGGCCGGCCGCACGAGGCCGCCCTGCTGATCCGCCGGATCCCGGCGGCCGGTGGCACGGCCCGGGTCCGGGCCCGTGGCCTGACCGCCGAGATGAGCCTGCCGGAGGGCCGTCCCGGCGCCCGGGACGTGCTGCTCGACGTCGCCGCCGAACTGGCCGAGACCGACCCGGGAACCGCCCTCGAGGCCCTGGCGCTGGCCGGCGAGTCGGCCTGCCGGTCCGGGGAGCAGGGCCGCTATTCGGCGCTGGCCCGCCGGGTGGCCGCCGGGCAGCGCGGTGACGAGCCGCCGGCCGTGACGCTGGCCTTCCACCACGTCGCCGGGCTGGCACGGATCGCCGAGGGGGACGAGCCGGCCGCCTTCGCCCGGTTGCGGGAGGCGGTGGCGCTGGCCGACCGGGTGGCCGAGCCGGGGCCGCTGCTGCGTGCGGCCACCGCGGGCATCCTGGTCGGCGACCCGCGGCGGGCCGGGGCACTTGCCGGGCGGGCGGCCGTGCTGGCCCGCGAGTCGGGGGCGGCCGTGCTGGTGCCGCAGGCACTGGAGATGGCGGCCCTGGCCGGGATGGCGTCCGGTGACTACGCGGCCGCGAACGAGGCGGCCATGGACGGGGCGGCGGTCGCCCGCGGCACCGGGCAGCCGGTGCTGGCCGGCACTCACCTCGCGGTGCTGGCGGTCCTGGCCGCGCTGGTCGGCGACCGGGAGACGGCGCTGACCCGGATCTCCGCGGTCGGGGACGGCCCGGCCCGGTCGCTGTGCGAGTGGGCGCTGGCCCTGCTCGACCTGGTCGACGGCAGGTGCCCGGCGGCCGCCGAACGGCTCCTGGCCGTGGTGACCGGCCCGCCCGGGCCGGGGTCGGAGCTGCTGCGGGTGGCGGTGGTGCCGCATCTGCTGGAGGCGGCCGCGCAGATCGGCCTGCGGGAGCCGGTGGAGCCGGTGGCGCTGGCCTTCGACCGCTGGTCGGGGCGGACCGGGCAGCCCGGCTGGCTGGCTCTGCGGGACCGCTGCCGGGCGTTGCGGGCCGACGACTCCGAGGCCGCGGCCGGCTATTTCGACGCGGCGCTCGGCCACGACGGGGAAGCCGGTTTCCCCCGGGCGCACACCGAACTGCTCTACGGCCGGCTGCTGCGCCGGCAGCGGCGGCACGTCGCGGCGCGCACCCATCTGCGGCGGGCCGCCGAGACGTTCCGGCTGCTGGACGCCGGGCCGTGGGCGGCGCAGAGCATCCGGGAGCTGCGCGCCGCCGGGGAACGGGTGGAGACGCCGCCGCCGGCCGGCCCGGCGCTGACCGCCCAGCAGGAGCGGATCGCCTCGCTGGTGGCCGGTGGTGCCACCAACCGGGAGGTGGCGCAGGAGTTGCATTTGAGCCCGCGGACGGTGGACCACCATCTGCGCAACGTCTTCGCCCGGCTGGGAGTCCGCTCGCGCACCGAGATGGCCCGGCTGATCACCGCCCGGTGAGGTCCAGGTCCGCCCAGCGCTCCACCAGCTGACGGCGGCGGCAGGCGACCAGGTGCCCGGCGAGGATGGCCGGGTGCCCACCGCGCACGCACACGTCGGCGCCCGCGGTGAGGACCCCGGAGACCAGGTCGACGGCGGCCCAGTCGTCGATCAGCGCGATGATCCGGGTGTCCGGCGGCAGCACCGAACGGGCCACCTTGACGTCGTGCACACTCGCCCCGCTGAGCAGCACCAGCTCGCCCGGGTGGATGTCGTCGAGCCCGGTCGCCAGGCGCACCTCCCAGCCGGACGGCAGGTGCTGCGGCAGGCCACCGACCCGGCTGCGAGGGCCGAGGACGGCGACGACCGGGTGGGCGGTCCCGGCCGGCGCGGCGACGTCACGGTTGAGCTGGACAAGCATGGTGGTTCTCCCCCTCGAACGAATCCCTCGTGTGCCCTCCACGTTCCGCCCCGGGGCTGTGCGTCACCATGTCCGCCACCTGTGTGTTCGTTGTCAGCCCAGCCGGCCGTCACCCCACCCGGCCGTCACCCCAGCCGACCGTCAGCCCGGCCGGCCGGTCGCGACGCGGCCGGTCCGTCGTGAACCCCGGTCGGCCGTCAACCCGGCCGGCCGGTCGCGACGCGGCCGGTCCGTCGTGAACCCCGGTCGGCCGCCAGCCCAGCCGGCCGGTCGTGACGCGACCGGCCGACAGCTGAGCCGGCCGTCAGCGGCCGGCGTTCCACGACAGCAGCACCGGGTCTTCGCCGTGCTCGAAGCCGAGCACCGACACGGTCCCGGTGTCGAGGCGCAGCAGCCCACCCCCGGCCGCGGGCAGCCCGATCCAGCGTGCGCCGGCCACCCGCAGGCAGTGCCCGTGCGCCAGGAGCGCCACGTCGCCGCCGACCTCGCGCGCCCGGGCCAGAACCCGGTCGAGCCGGGCGCCGACCCGGGCCGGGGACTCGCCGCCGGGACAGCCGTCGGTCCACAGCGACCAGCCCGGCCGCCCGGCCCGGATGTCGGCCGTGGTGACACCCTCGTACTCCCCGTAGTTCCACTCGGCCAGGTCCTCGGTCACCTCGGTCACGGTGAGCCCGGCCAGCTCGGCGGTGTGCAGCGCCCGCCGTCGCGGGCTGGCGAGCACCGCCGCGAACTCGCGCCCGGCGATCCGCTGCCCGGCCGCGCGGGCCTGCCGCTCGCCCTCGGCGGTCAACGGCAGATCGGTGTACGACGTGTGCCTGCCGGCCGCGCTCCACTCGGTCTGCCCGTGCCGGATCAGCACGATCTCCGCCATCCGCCCGCCTCTCCGCTGTTTCGGTCAACCCTGGAATACCCGCGCGACAGCGGGGAATCCCGGCCCTCGTGCGTGACAGTGACGACATGCCGGTGCTCGCCGATCTCGACGCGGTCGCCGCTGAGCTGGCGAAACACCCGAGAGACCTGTACGTGCGGTGGTCGCGCGGCCCGGAGGCGGACCGGTGCGAGAGCGGCCACAGCCGGGACTCGCTGACCGGGGTGCCGCTGCCCGGCCTCTCCGCGAACCCGATGACCGTGGAACCGTGGTGGGACGGCCGCCCGGTGCGCCTGTGGGTGGCCCGCCGCCTCTACGACTACCTGCACCTGCGGGACCTGCGGGGCCCGGGTGTGCGGGCGTGGCTGCTGACCGGGGAGGCCTGCGGTCGCGGGCCGGACAACGAGCCGCTGGTCCGCTGCCTGTGCCCGGTCGCGTGGATCGACGGACAGGCGCTGGAGGAGGCGGCCCAGTTGGTGTCGTCGCAGGGCTCGGCCGAGTGGGGCCCGCTGGACCGCCGCGCCCACTGAGCGGCTCACTCCGGCAACGGCAGGGGGTGCCGGCCGGCGTCCCGCTCGGCCAGGCAGGCCATCGCCCGATGATACTGCTCACGGGTCAGGTCGCCACGGAACAGCTGCACCACCAGAAGGCCCTCGGTGCTCTCGGCCCGCGGGATCGGCGCGACAGCACCGGCAGGCGGGACCGGCGGGACCGGGCGGGGGCGCCGCACCGGCCACAGGGCGACGGCAGCGCAGACCGCCATCGCGATGATCAGAAGTGCGGGGACGACCATGGTGACAACCTCCCTCCCCGGGCATGCCGGTCCTTCCATATACCCCACGCGACCCGGATCTCATGCCAAGCGGTCGTCCCATGGCACGGTTAGAGGATGCCGCTCCTCGTCGCGGGCGGCGATCAGCTCGACGGCGCGCAGGTACTGCGGCCGGGTGATCTCACCGCCCAGCAGCTGGACGGCCAGCACACCCTCGAGGCTGGTCGGCGTGGCCGGCTCGCAGACCGCGGCCGCCGGGGACGGGCGCCCACGGTCGCCGGGCGAAGGCCAGAGCGCCAGGACCGCGGCGGCGATCAGACCGAGTGTCGCCACCAGGAGAATCATCATTCGTAGCCACCTCCCTACGTGACATCCTCGTCACCCAACGCAATGATCAGCAGGGGAAGCCCGAAAGATCCGTTTCGACACACCCGGGTCCCCTGCATTGGAGACGCGTTCACCACACCGATCCGTTGCGGCCCGCCGTGAAGGTCCCGGACGGACGGGACCGAATCCCCTGACCGCCGCCGGCGGCCCGGAGTGTGATGAGGACAGGAACTCATCGAGGAGGAGCAATGCGGACCGCAACCATCGTCGTAGCCACTGACGGCACCGCGTCGAGCCGGGCAGCGATCCGCTGGGCGGCCCGGGAGGCCGCACGGCGCAACGCCACGCTCCGCGTCACCCACGTCATCGACTGGCAGCACGGCGAGGCCCGTTACGACCTCGACGGCGGCGGCTTCGCGGCGGCCCGGCAGATCGCCGAGGGCGTGGCACGGACCGGCGCCGCCCTGGCCCGCGAGGTCGTCCCCGACCTGCCCACCGAGATCGACGTCCTGGTCGGCAACCCGGCCGCCCGCCTGCTCTCCCAGGCCACCGACGCCGACCTGCTGGTGCTCGGCAGCCGCGGCCGCGGCGGATTCGCCAGCCTGGTGCTCGGCTCGGTCAGCCAGCGCGTCGCCATGCACGCCACCGGCCCGGTCGTCGTGGTCCGGGGCCGGGGCGACGTCACCGACGGCCCCGTCGCGGTCGGCTTCGACGACTCAGAACAGTCCCAGCACGCCCTGCAGACCGCGTTCGAGCTGGCCGCCGCCCGCGGCACGTCACTCGCCGTGATCCGCACCTACCTGCCGATGCTGCCGCTCTACCTGGCCGGGGTCACGGCGGTCGGTGTCGCCACCCCCGAGGAGGACGCCGCCGAACGCCTCCGCCTCGAGGAACAGCTCGCCCCGTGGCGGGAGAAGTTCCCGGAGGTTCAGGTCGAGGCGCTGCTCTCGCACGACAGTGCCGCCGCCGTGCTCTCCGGCGTCTCGCACGGCGCCCAGCTGGTCGTCGTCGGCAGCCGCGGCCACGGCACCTTCACCGGCACCCTGCTCGGCTCCACCGGGCTGCAACTGCTGCACCACGCCGACAGCCCGGTATACCTGGACCGTCAGGCCGCCTGACGCCTCTGCCGGCGGTCGCTCACCCTTTCGGTGCGCGGCCGCCGGCTCCGCGCGTGTTCTCACCCCATCGGGGGTACGGCCAACGCGTACCCGCCGCGAACAGCCCGGGCACGCCCCGGGCAAGAGACCCTCCGAGGAGGCAATGATGGGCACCGGACATCTGATCGTGGTGGGCGTCGACGGCTCCGAGAGCGGCCGCCGTGCCCTGCGGTGGGCCGCCACCGAAGCCGCCCGGCGCGACAGCGCCGTCCGTGCGGTGACCGCCTGGTCGTGGGACGGGCTCGACTACGGCCCGGTCCCGGCCGAGTCGTCCGGCGAGGAACGGGACCGCGCCGCCCGGATGCTCGACGACGAGATCCAGTCCCTGGTCCGGGAACGCGGCTCGCACCTGCCGGTGACCGCCGAGACGGTCGAGGGCGCTCCCGCCGAGGTCCTGACCGCCGCCGCCCGCAACGCCGACATGCTGGTCCTCGGCAGCCACGGCCACAGCCGCGTCCGGCACACCGTGCTCGGCTCGGTCAGCGAGGCCTGCATCCGCATGGCGTCCTGCCCGGTCGTGGTCATCCCGGCGCCGGTCCACGAGCCGGCCACCGTCTGACCGCGGCCACCCCACCGGCAAGACAGAACGGGACGCACCCTTGGCGGGTGCGTCCCGTTCTGCTGTCCCGTGCCGAGCGGCCTACGGCACGGGCAGTATCTCACCGGCGAGCGGCGTCGTGGCGACGCCCGTCGGGCGGCCAGATCCGATCGATGATGGACTCCAGCAGCGGACCAGCCACGATCAGGACCAGGAGCAACAGGACGATTAGCGTCACGACGATGGCCACGAGGCACCTCCCGGTGTGGTTCGGCCCTTCGATCGTGCTCCGTCCCCGTACGCATCGATAGCGCCTTTGGTCCTCCAACGCCCCGCCAGGTGGCCCGGCGGGCCGGACGTCCCGAAACGGGCGGGTCCTTCGCGATGCCCGATAGGGATTTTCGGCACCGGTGAGCGCAGACCGGCAGGGGGACAGTCATAGGTGACGACGAAGTCTCAAGGAGGACAAGATGGCCACTATCGGTCGCTCCAACACCACCACTCAGCTGGAAAACGTCGAGGCCCCCGGCTCGATGCTCACCCACGGCGCAGCACGGGCTCTGGCGGTCCTTCGCATCGCCACCGGCTTCGTCTTCCTCTGGGCCTTTCTGGACAAGACTTTCGGCCTCGGCTACGCGACGCCGGCCGAACGCGCCTGGATCAACGGCGGCTCGCCCACCAAGGGCTTCCTCTCCGGCGTCGAGGTCGGACCGTTCCAGGACTTCTTCCACGACATCGCCGGCGCCGCCTGGGCCGACTGGATGTTCATGCTGGGCCTGCTCGGCATCGGCGCCGCACTGATCCTCGGCATCGGCCTGCGGGTCGCCGCCGTCTCCACCGGCCTCATGATGGCCTTCATGTGGGTGGCCGAATGGCCGCTCGCCACCGAGACCGCCGCCGGTGAGGCCACCCGGTCCAGCAACCCGCTCATCGACTACCACGTCATCTACGGTGTCGTCGCCGTCGTGCTGGCACTGGCCTACGCCGGGCACACCTGGGGCCTCGGCCGCTGGTGGGCGAAGCTTCCCCTGGTCCGCAAGAACCGCTGGCTCATCTGACATCACCAGCCCCACGAGCCCGGCCGCGACAGGGCCGGGCTCAATCGCGTGTGGTGACGAAATCCGCGCAACCGGATGCCTGACCGCGCTCGCGGGTGCATCCTGCCGGAAAGGCCAGCAGAGGGAGGCGACGATGATCGCGCATGTGGGAGACCGGATCGTGGTCAAGGGCAAGCACGTCGGCGACGGCAACAAGGCCGGTGTGATCACCGAGTTGCGGCACCGGGACGGCACGCCGCCGTACGAGGTCCGCTGGGACGACGGCCACACCGGCCTGATCTTCCCGGGCCCCGAGACCCACCTGGAGCCCGGCACCGACTGAACCCGTCCCACCCGGCGCCGGCATGCCCGGATCGACGTTCGAACGTCGATCCGGGCATGCGCGTGAACCGGACATCATCGTGGCCCGGTCCCGGGCCACGATCGCCTCTCCTTCTCGGATCTTCCGCGCCCCTCCCGCGGCGGCCTGCTGCTGCGATGCCCTCGACGCGGCTGGCGGCCGCGATCGTGTGCCGTCCCGGCCGCCGCGATCCGCCAAACCGAATCGGTCGGATCAAGGACGAAGCCGGGGCGGTCTCCTGCCCGGCGCATAGCGTGTCTGCTCTCGACCTGACGAGCGGAGTCAGCCATGCCCGGTCCCCCCAGCACGGCCGACGAGCCGCCGGCCAGGAGGATGCTGCCTCCTTACGTCTATGTTCCCTGCTCCCCGGTTCGTGACGGCGACACGGAGCTCGCCGTGGACCTGCGCCCCACCCAGTCCGGACAGGTCGCGCTTCTCGTCTACTCGGCCCTGGACCGTTTGGTGGAGAACTGCGGCGAGAGCCAGCCGTGGACCGTTCTGCCCGCCACCGAGTTGGATCGGATCCAGGAGGCGACCGGTTTCGAACTGATCCTGCTCGACGTGTGTATACCCGAGCGACTGCGGCGCGGCGCGGAAGGGGATCAGCCATGACCGACCACCTGGACATCGACACGGCGTTGCTCGACGCGATCGCCGACCGGTTGGATCGGGCCGGCGACGACGTCGACGCGACCGGCGCCACGGCCCCGGCGCCTCCGGACGCGGGACTGGCCACACCTCTGGTGGCCGATGTCCTGGCCCTGCTCTGCGGCAACGCTGCGAGACTGGCCGGGGATCTTCGAGCGATCGGATCCCGCGTGGCCGACGCCAATCGCCTGTACGCCCAGGAAGACGTCGCAGCCGGGTCGGATATCGGTGGAGCGTACTGATGCCGATCGACACGCGTCTCGACGGGCGCCCAGAACAGGTGCACACGACTGCCGACTGGCTCCGTGGGCGGCTGGCGTTCGAGGTCGCCGCGGGCGCGACAACGATGAACACGGTTCGCGCCGACGCGACGTCAGGGTGGCGGGGCACCGCCGGAGCCGCCTTTCAAAACCGGATGTCGGCGAGTGTCACCACCGCGGACGGCCTGGACGCTCAACTCCGGAGCACCGCCGACGCACTCACCGAATATGCGAACCAACTGGCACGGGCGCAGCAGCACATGGCCAACGCACGGGAGATCGCGACGAACGGCGGCCTCCGGGTGGACGGATTCGTCATCCAGGATCCGGGTGCGGCCCCGGCCGGTCCTGACACGGCCGCCACCCCGGCACAGCTCGACGCGCACACCGACGCGGTAGCACTGCACCAACGACAGTCCGAGGCCTACGTCCTGGCCGATGGTGAGGCCCGCAAAGGGACGGCGGCGATCCGGTTCGCCACGGACGTTCTCAAGAACATGCACGACGACGTAACAAAGAAGTGGTTCTTCGCGTCGGGTGACCTCATCAACGGCGTCTACGGCGGCTTTCTCAAGAAACACATCGCCACCGTCCGGGCACATGGAGAGGAGGCGCTCGAGCAGGTCAAAAAGCTCGAGGCCCACTACAAGGCGTCGCAGGGTGGCTCGGCGCACTCCAGGTCGCTCATCAAGATGATGTCCGAACTCACCACGGAGGGGCACGCGGCGGAGGCCCGTGCCGCCTCGCTGGGCGCGCGCTTCGCGGGCAAGGTTCCCGTCATCGGGTACGCCATCACCGCCGCCGGTGTCGGGTACGACATCCAGCACGGTAAGCCCGCGGTGAAGGCGATCGCCTCCGGTGCGGCCAGCATCGGCGGCTCGATTCTCGGTGGCATGGCCGCCGGAGCGGTCATCGGAACCTCCCTCGGGCCGGTTGGCACCGTCATCGGAGTCGCGGCTGGAGCCGTCGTCGGAGGCCTCGTCGCAAGTGGCGTCACCGACGCGGTGTACGACCGGCTGCCGGAAGGCGTCAAGGATGCCTTCGACGACGGACAGGCAGCGGTTGGCAAGGCTTTCAGCGAGGTTGGCGACGACGCTGCCGGGCTCTGGCGCAAGATCTTCTAGGGGGCCGCGATGACCGAGAATTCGCCGTGGAAGGGTTTGGGCCCGGGAATCGGCTTCAAGGTGTCACTCGTATCGATCGTCCTTTTGACGGCGGCGTCCGCGGTCACCGCAGTTGCCTCGGCCGTCGGCGGCGACCCGTTGGACGCGGTCGGGTTCGGCGCGGCCGCGGTCTTCCTCGGCCATCTCTCGGGCCTCTGCGCCTATCTCTGGTGGCGCCCCCGGCGTGCGGCGCCGGCGCCGCAACTGGTTCACGGCGGGCTGACGTTCCGCTACTCCGGATGGGCGTACTACTGGATGGGCGGCTTCGCGGTTCTCATGGCGCTGGCGTTGGCGCTCGGTGGCCTCGCCTTCCTGGCCGCCGGGGGGACCACCGACCTTCTGGTGGCGCTCGCAGCGTTCAGCGGGGCCTTCTTCTTCGGGTGGGTGATGGTGCGGCTGCTCTACGGTGGGCGCGGCTGGCTGCGGCTCACGCCGGCCGGGCTGGAGCATCACGGGCCTGGTTTCACCCACCGGCTCCCCTGGGAGCACGTCGCCGATGTGCGGCACGCGGCCGAGCGTGGGTCGCCCCTCATCATCGTGCTTCCGACGGTGACCGGCCCCGTGGACGTTAGCTTCACCTGGCCGACCCGTCTCGGCGGGCGAGGGGGCTTCCTGCTGCCGTCGATGGTGATCCGTGGCGGGTGGCTGGCGGACGATCCGGTCGTCGTGCTGCTGACCCTGCGGCACTACCACGGTCACCCCGAGCACCGGCGTGAACTGGCGTCCGGCGCCGCGCTGCAAAGGGTCGGGCAGCAGCGACTCGATCTCCGGCCGTCATGGTGACCGCTGCGACGGCGGCACCGCACATGAGTTCACCGGCGAAGGCGCGCGGGAACGAGCCGCGCAGCGGTGTCTGGCGGCCCTGTGAGCCGGACGGTCGCCTACGCCGGGTGACGGGGCCGCCGGGTGGGCCGTGGCAGGTCAGTCGCCTCGGAGCCAGGACCAGGCTGATTTCTCGGCCGGGCCGCGGGAGCGGACCTCGACGGAGCTGAACCAGGCG
Organism: Actinoplanes sp. NPDC049802; assembly: GCF_040656595.1. Taxonomy (NCBI): domain Bacteria; kingdom Bacillati; phylum Actinomycetota; class Actinomycetes; order Micromonosporales; family Micromonosporaceae; genus Actinoplanes; species Actinoplanes sp. NPDC049802. The sequence goes on along the minus strand of NZ_JBFAMR010000082.1, from coordinate 7,925 downwards.
TTCACCCGGACCCGGATCTCGGGGGTGCCGGGTAGCCGGGGCACGGCCGCGAGCCGGATCTCCTCGGAGCTGAGGATGCTGGCGCCGGCGAGTTCGACCTCGACGCCTTCCGGGACGGTGACTTTCAGCTCGCCGAACAGGCAGACGCCGTCGATCTCGATGGTGTCGGCGCCGGTGACGACGTCGCGCAGGTCGAGGTGCGTGGAGCCGAACAGGGTGAAGGTGCCCAGCCGGCCGCTTCGCAGCCGCCACCGGCCGCGCCGTTTGCGCTGGCTGAGGATGGTGACGACGGTCTCGACGGAACGGGCCGCGCCGACGACGGGCGCCGGGGCGAGACCTTCGGTGGCGCGGGACAGTTCGAGGTCGGTACCGGCCGCCCAGGCGGCGCCCACCCGTACGCTGAATTCCTCCAGGGTGATGCGGCCGTCGCCGCAAGCCTGCTGCAGTTGATCGGCGACCTTCTCGCGGTCGCCGTCGGATATCGGCACGCCGCCGACGCTACAACCCGGCCGCAACCGTCACCGCAACCGAAGCCGGGCAGAGTGCGGCGCATGCGCAGACTGGGAGCGACCGTCGCGGTCGTCGCCACCATCGTGAGTCTGGCCGCGACGGTGGCCGGTCCCCTGTACGCCGTGTTCGGAGCGAGCTGACACACTTGACCGATCATGACGCTGACCGATCGCCTCCCGGGCTCCGCCGACCCTGACGCCGTCTTCGACGCTTTTCAATCGTGGGTGTCGGAGCAGGGCTTGACCCTGTATCCGCATCAGGAGGAGGCGCTGATCGAGATCGCGACCGGCGCGAACGTCATCCTGAACACGCCGACCGGCTCGGGCAAGAGCCTGGTGGCGACCGGCGCGCATTTCGCGGCGCTGGCCGGTGACCGGACCACCTTCTACACGGCGCCGATCAAGGCGCTGGTGAGTGAGAAGTTCTTCGCCCTGTGCGCGGTCTTCGGCGCGCAGAACGTGGGCATGCTGACCGGTGACGCGAGTGTGAACGCGGACGCCCCGATCGTCTGCTGCACCGCGGAGATCCTGGCGAACCTGGCGTTGCGGGAGGGCGCGGACGCCGACGTCGGCCAGGTGGTGATGGACGAGTTCCATTTCTACGCGGAGCCGGACCGGGGCTGGGCGTGGCAGGTGCCGTTGCTGGAGCTGCCGCAGGCGCAGTTCGTCCTGATGTCGGCGACGCTCGGGGACACGTCGCGGTTCGTCGACGATCTGACCCGGCGCACCGGGCGGGAGACCGCGGTGGTGGCGAACGCGGAGCGGCCGGTTCCGCTGATCTTCGAGTACGCGATGACCCCGCTGCACGAGACGATCGAGGAGCTGCTGTCGACCCGGCAGTCGCCGGTGTACATCGTGCATTTCACGCAGGCGGCGGCACTGGAGCGGGCGCAGTCGCTGATGAGCATCAACATGTGCACCCGGGAGGAGAAGGACCGGATCGCCGCGGCGATCGGCAACTTCCGGTTCACGGCCGGTTTCGGGCGTACCCTGTCGCGGCTGGTGCGGCACGGCATCGGGGTGCACCACGCCGGGATGCTGCCGAAGTACCGCCGGCTGGTGGAGACGCTGGCCCAGGCCGGTCTGCTGAAGGTCATCTGCGGCACCGACACGCTGGGTGTCGGCATCAACGTGCCGATCCGGACGGTGCTGTTCACCGGCCTGTCGAAGTACGACGGGGTGAAGACCCGCCTGTTGAAGGCGCGCGAGTTCCATCAGATCGCGGGCCGGGCGGGCCGGGCCGGGTTCGACACCATCGGCACGGTGATCGTGCAGGCGCCGGAGCACGTGATCGACAACGAGCGGGCGCTGGCGAAGGCGGGCGACGACCCGAAGAAGCGGCGCAAGGTGGTGCGCAAGAAGCCGCCGGAGGGGCAGATCGGCTGGGGCCGGCCCACGTTCGACCGTCTGGTGGAGGCCGAGCCGGAGCCGTTGACGTCGTCGTTCCAGATGAGCCACGCGATGCTGCTGAACGTGATGAACCGGGGCGGCGACCCGTACCCGGCTTTGAAGCATCTGCTGACGGAGAACCACGAGGAGCGGCCGTCGCAGCGCAGACTGATCCGCCGGACGATCGCGATCGCGCGTGCTCTGATCGCCGGGGGCGTCATCGAGCGTACCGATGCGGGGTCTTATCGGCTGGTGGAGGACCTGCAGCTGGACTTCGCGCTGAATCAGGCGCTGTCGCCGTTCGCGCTGGCGTGCCTGGAGTTGCTGGACCGGGAGGCGCCGGAGTACCCGCTGGACGTGGTGTCGGTGATCGAGTCGACGCTGGAGGATCCGCGGCAGGTGGTGTCGGCGCAGCGGCAGAAGGCGCGCGGCGAGGCGGTCAACGCCATGAAGGCCGAGGGCATCGAGTACGAGCAGCGGATGGAGCTGCTCGAAGACGTGTCGTGGCCGATGCCGTTGCGGGAGCTGCTGGAGGCGGCGTACGAGACGTACCGGCGCGGGCATCCGTGGGTGGCCGACTACGAGCTGCGGCCCAAGTCGGTGGTCCGGGACATGTACGAGCGGGCCATGACGTTCACCGAGTACATCTCCTTCTACGGCCTGTCCCGGTCGGAGGGCCTGGTGCTGCGGTACCTGGCGGACGCGTACCGGGCGTTGCGGCAGACGGTGCCGGAGGACGCCCGCACCGAGGAGCTGACCGACCTGATCGAGTGGCTGGGTGAGCTGGTCCGGCAGGTGGACTCGAGTCTGCTGGACGAGTGGGCGCGGCTGCAGAATCCGGGCGACGAGCCGGAGGAGGTGCGCATCGACGACCGTCCGCCGGCGGTCACCCGCAACACCCGCGCCTTCCGGGTGCTGGTGCGCAACGCCATGTTCCGGCGGGTGGAGCTGGCCGCGCTGCGCCGCTGGGATCTGCTCGGCGAGATGGACGCGGAGTCCGGCTGGACGTCGGAGCGCTGGCAGAAGGCGATTCAGGAGTACTTCGAGGAGTACGGCGAGATGGGCACCGGCCCGTCGGCGCGTGGTCCGGCGTTCCTGCACATCGAGCAGGGCCCGGCGGTGTGGTCGGTGCGGCAGGTGTTCGAGGATCCGGAGGGCGACCACGACTGGGGCATCGACGCCACCGTGGATCTGGCCGCCTCCGACGAGGCGGGGACCGCGGTGATCACGGTGACGGCGGTCGGCCCACATTGATGCCGGTGACCGCCGGCAGCCGTACGGTGAAGGTGGTCCCGAGCCCGGGTTCGCTGCTGGCGGTGACCTCGCCGCCCTGGTCGGCGACGATCCGGCGGACGATGGTGAGGCCCAGCCCGGAGCCGCCGGTGGCGCGCTGCCGGGCCGGGTCGGCGCGCCAGAACCGGTCGAAGACGCGTGACACCTCGTCGGCGCTCATGCCGACGCCGGTGTCGCGGACGGTGAGGACGGCTTCCGGGCCGTCGCGGACGACGGTCATCTCGACCCGGCCGCCGGCGTCGGTGTAGCGGATGGCGTTGGTGAGCAGGTTGCCGATCACCTGCCGGGTGCGGTCGGGGTCGGCGTAGACCTCGAGCGGGTGCGGGGCGTCGACGACGAGTTCGACGCCGGCGTTCTGGGCGACGGCCCGGTGCGCGGTGACGGTGGTCTCGACCAGTTCGGGCAGGTCGACCGGGATCGGGGCGTAGCCGAGGGCGCCCGCTTCGGCGAGGGCCAGCATCTGCAGGTCGTCGAGGATGCGCCGCTGCAGCAGGGTCTCCTCGTGCAGGGAGGCGAACAGCTCCGGGGACGGCTCGACCACCCCGTCGGCGAGTCCTTCCAGGTAGCCGCGCAGGTTCGACAGCGGGGTGCGCAGTTCGTGGGCGACGTCGGCGACGAGCCGCCGCTGGCGTTCCTCGCTGCGCTGCAACGCTTCGGCCATGGCGTTGAACGCGCCGGAGAGTCGGGCCAGTTCGTCCTGGCCGCTGGTGGGCACCCGCACGTCGAGGCGCCCGGCGGCCAGTTGCAGGGAGGCGCCGGTGAGCAGCCGTACCGGGCGGCTGACCCGGCGGGCGATGAGCGCGGTGCCGACGGCGGCGGCCAGCAGCAGGGCGATCGCCCCGAGGACGCCGGGCCGCTGCAGCCCGTCCAGCTCGGTGCCCTGCCGCACGCCGAAGAAGACCCGCACCGGTACGACGGACGCGCTCGCGGCCGCGCCGGCGAAGTTCTCGGTGAGGCACTGGTCGTAGGCGGCGGCGGTGAGCCGGCAACGGGACAGCAGGGCCCACGCCTCGCCGAGCCAGACGCGGTCGCCGTGGACGCGGGCGTTGCCGGTGGCCGCGCACTGCCCGGACGCGGTGAGCCGCTGCTCGCCGAGGTAGGGCGGCCGGTCGCTGTCGAGGACGCCGATCACGGCGGTGTCCTGGGCCATGCAGGCGGCGGCCTGCAGCGCGGCCCGGTATTTCGCCACCTGGAACAGGGCCCGGACCTCCGGGAGGCCGCCGGGATCCGGGCCGAACAGGTCGGCCGGCAGTCGCGGCAGCGGCGGCCTGCGGTAGGCCTGCGGCCCGAGCGCGGCCAGTTCCTCCTTGCCGAGCGTCACCGCGCCGAGCCGGTCGGCGGCCCGGGCGATGTCGTCGGCCAGGACCGGCACCGGCTCGACGTTGGCGGGCAGCCGTTGCACCGGCCCGGACGTCTTGCCCTCGAGGGTGTCGGAGTCGACGAGCACCTCGCCGTCGCGGGTCTCCACCCGGATGTGCAGGCCGGTGCCGGTGGAGAGACGCGCGACGACCTGGTCGATGCCGGTCCACTGCCCGTGCGTCACGCCGTACCCGCGGATCTCGTCGACGATCTGGGCCTGGTGCCGGTCCCGGGCCTCCTCGGCCTTGGCGACGGCGCGGGAGGTGAGGCTGAGGGTGAGCCAGGCGGTCGCCCCGATGGCGGTGCCCGCCACGACCAGCACCAGCAGGAAGATCCGCAGGCGGAAACTCACTGTTCGGCCATCCGGTAGCCGCGGCCGTAGACGGTCTGCACGTAGCGGGGCTCGGCCGGGTTGATCTCGATCTTGCGGCGCAGGTTGACGACGTGGGCGTCGACGGTCCGCTCGGACACCTCGTTCTCGAAGCCGAACGTCTTGTCCAGGATCTGGCCGCGGGTGAAGACGCGGCCGGGCTCGCGGGCGAGCAGTTCCAGGATGCCGAACTCCTTGGCGGTGAGCCGGACCGGTGAGCCGGCGACCCGCACCTCGAAGCGGGGGGTGTCCACCTCGAGTTCGCCGACGCGCAGCACCTCGGTGGCGTCGGCGCCGCGGGTGCGCCGCAGCAGGGCCCGGATGCGGGCGGTGAGCTCGCGCGGGCTGACCGGCTTGCTCAGGTAGTCGTCGGCGCCGATGTCCAGGCCGAGGAGCATGTCGTTCTCCGACGACCGGGCGGTGACCAGCAGGATCGCCACGTCGGCGACGGTGCTGTCCGGGTCGGCGCGCAGGATCCGGCACACGTCGAGCCCGTCGACCTCGGGCATCATCCAGTCCAGCACGAGCAGGTCCGGCCGGCGTGCCCGCGCCTGCTCCAGCGCCGCCCGGCCGTCACCGACGGTGAGCACCTGGTGCCCTTCGCGTTCCAGGTAAAGGCGGATCAGCTGGGCGTGTTTCGGGTCGTCGTCGGCGACCAGGATGCGCGCTGTCACGGTTCGCATTGTGGTCCAGCGGATCCACCGGGCCAAGAAATGCGAGAAACCGATGAAGATCAGATCCCGGATTCGTGCCGTGCGGGTTCTCGGCAGCTTCCGCACAGGTTCTTCACAGGTCGCGGCCTACGGTCACCTCCTCGCTTCGACAAGGAGGTTTCTCGATGTGTGGCTTGAGCGCTTTCGTCAGCGGCCGGCCGGGCGCCGGGCCGCTGGACGACACGTTCCTGACGGCGTTCTCCGCCGCGCTCGCGACGATGCACCACCGCGGCCCGGACGACACACAGGTCGTGCACGGTGACGGGTACGCGTTCGGTTTCAACCGGCTCGCCATCATCGACCGGGAGCACTCGGTGCAGCCGCTGCACTACGGCGACCGGTGGACGGTGGTGTTCAACGGGGAGATCTACAACTACCGGGAGCTGCGGGCCGAGCTGATCCGGGCGCACGGCGCGGAGTTCGCCACCGAGGGCGACAGCGAGGTGCTGGCCGCGGCGTTCCACCACTGGGGTGAGGCGGCGCTGCCCCGGCTGCGCGGGATGTTCGCGTTCGTCGCGTACGACCACCGCACCGGAACCCTGCACGCGGCCCGGGACGCGTTCGGCATCAAGCCGCTCTACCTGCTGGAGAGCGCCGACGGGCTGCACCTGGCGAGCGAGCGCAAGGCCCTGGACCCGTTCGCGGCGCCGGCCGGCGCGGCCCTGGACACCGAGTCGCTGGCCCACTACCTGACCTTCCAGTACGTGCCGGACCCGCTGACCCTGCACCGGCACATCCGCCGGCTGCCGCCGGGGCACCGGGCCGTGTGGACGCCGGGCGGCGGGGTCCGCCTGCACCGCTGGTTCAAGCCGTCGCTGCGGCCGCTGCGGGTCCAGCCGGAGGCCGCCTACCAGGCGATCCAGGACGCGCTGACGGCGAGTGTGCGTAAGCATCTGCACGCCGACGTGCCGGTCGGCACGTTCCTGTCCAGCGGCGTCGACTCGTCGGCGATCGCGGCGCTGGCGAGGCGGGAGAAGCCGGACCTGCACGCGTTCACCGCCGGTTTCGCGGCCCAGGGCTACTCGGAGATCGACATCGCCCAGGACACCGCCGACCAGCTCGGCATCCGGCTCACCCCGACGGTGGTCACCGACGAGGACGTGCTGGCCCATCTGCCGCGGATCGTGGAGCTGCTCGACGACCCGGTGGCGGATCCGTCGCTGATCCCGCTGTACTTCCTGGCCCGTACCGCGTCGCGGCACGTGACCGTGGTGCTGTCCGGGGAGGGTTCGGACGAGCTGTTCGGCGGTTACACCATCTACCGGGAGCCGCTGTCGCTGGCCGGGGTGGACCGGCTGCCGCCGGGCGTCAAGCGGGGCCTGCGGCATCTGGCCGAGGTGCTGCCCGAGGGGGTCAAGGGCCGGTCCTTCCTGGAACGCGGCACCACCCCGATCGAGCAGCGCTACTACGGCAACGCGCGGATCTTCACCCCGGAGGAGAAGGCGCGGCTGATGCGGTTCACCGCGCAGCCGCACACGGCGATCACCGCCCATCTGTACGCGGAGACCGCCGACGTCGACGACGTGGCCTCGATGCAGTACGTGGACCTGCACACCTGGCTGCCCGGGGACATCCTGGCCAAGGCGGACCGGATGTCGATGGCGCACAGCCTGGAGCTGCGGGTGCCGTTCCTGGACCAGCAGGTGTACGCGGCCGCCGCCGGCCTGCCCACCGACCTGAAGCTGCCGCCCGGCGTCTCGACGACCAAGCACGCGCTGCGCGAGGCGATGAAGGGCATCGTGCCGGAGTCGGTCCGGGAGGCCCGCAAGCTGGGCTTCCCCACTCCGACCCGGTTGTGGCTGCGCGGCCCGATCGGCGACTGGGTGGACCATCTGCTGGCCACCTCGGGCGCGTCGGAACATCTGGACCTGGAGTACGTCCGGGGCCTGCTGGCCGAGCACCGGGCGGGCGGCGCCGACCGCTCCCGCAAGGTGTGGACGGTGGCCATGTTCTGCCTGTGGCACGCCATCGCCGTCGAGGGCACGATCACCGCCCTCCCCCAGCGCCCGCTGACAACCCAGGTGTGTTGATTTCGGGCGCGATACGCACCCGAACCCAACACGCACGAGGCCAGCCGCACGGTAGCCGCAGTACCCAAACCGTGTGTTGACTTCGGGCGCGATACGCACCCGAACCCAACACGCACGAGGCCGGCCGCACGGTGGCCGCAGTGCCCAACCCCGCGTGTTGATTTCGGGCGCGTACCGCGCCCGAAATCAACAAGCGGGGGGGGGGGGGGTGGGTTTGTGGGGGGGGGGGGGGGCGTAACCCAAAAGGAGGATACAACAAGGG